>JBAXBD010000283.1:0-7813 GCA_037142165.1 Schlesneria sp.
TATTGCAAACGACAAATGAACCCGATCCGTTTCCAACCGGCCCCGAACGAACTGCGGAAGCGCCGAGCTTTGATTTTGATAAATGAACGCTCAATGTCCTGTTGACTTAATTGATGATGAAGAGTGGTGCATGCGTTCAAATTTCAAAATTAGCCGAACATGCGACTTCAATTAATTGGCCAGTCCCTCGGCCAATTTAAGAATTTGTACACCCGACCCCAGTTACTAACGCTTACCTACGGTTTCAGCTTTCAACTGACGAACTCAACGAAGTTGGTTTGATTCCTGATGCCAGAAGAAATCGCCACTGGGCTCGGTTGTATTGGATGACCGCCGTGAGCAAGTGCTGCCGTGCGCTAGCCAGGCGTGTCATACTGCTTTTCAATTCTTCGACGAGCATGATGGGGCTACGGGAAACGAAAATGCTTTCCAGTTCACGGACCCAAATCCTTTTGATATTTTCGGGATGGCACAGCGGGCTGACGAATTTATCGAAAAGAATTCCAAACCGGGAAAACCGTTTTTTATTCAATTGTCGTGGAACGCACGTCATGGCCCTGAAAACGCAATGAAAGCATCGCGTGCGAAGTACGAACGCCTGATGCCCAACGAAAATACTAAACGGATTGCGACGACGGCGATGACCGAAGATCTCGATACGGGCGTTAGATAGGTGCTCCAGTCAGTTGACCGACTTGGGCCGGCCGGTAACACCGACGTAATTTCCATGTCGGACAACGGGGCAGGGGGAGGCCGGCGTAATGGTTTGAGAGGCGGAAAAGGTGGTGCTGGGAAGGTGGTATCCGGGTGCTGCTGATCGTTCTTGGCCCTGGCGTGAAACCGAATTCGTGGTGCCACAAGCCGGGGGTTGGATTCGACTTGTTACCAACCTTTTGCGAATGGGCAGGAATCGAAGCGAATGGACTTCCCAAAGTTATCGAAGGGGAATGCATTGCATTGTTGTTAATGAACGAAGGGAAGGGCAATATGAAACGGACGCGGGAAGAACTTGTCTTCGACTTTCCGCATTACCAAAGTGACGATGGGCCGCAGTTGACCACCCTGCTCGGCAATTTCAGGTTGATGAAGTTCTACGAAGATGACCGCATAATATCGTTCGATTTGTCGAAAGATCTGGTCGAACGCAATGGTCTCCCTACCAGCAAGCCAGATGTGGCAGGCAATTTGCGGCAGCGTCTGGAAAAATACCTGGCAGATGTCGATGCACAATTTCCCAAGACGAATTCCAACGATAACCCGAATCAGACTCCCGCTCCTGCTCGTGAAAAGCGATGCGGCAAAAACGGCGCGAGACAAAAGGCGGGCTTTTAATCAAGATTATTGATCAACATTGTATTCCATTTGCCGAGATCAAATGGATTCGGCTGTTCTAACAATGATGTGATGTGCATTGACGGATCGCAGCCGTTTCTTGTCACCTGAACGACTTCGATGGTACGAAATCAGGCACCGAATGAACCCCGTTCGGGATGACCTCCAGCATATTCGCATTTCGACTTGAGCGATTTATTTCGATTGCAGGCATTTTTTATTTTCGTGATCACTTTGTCGGCTAAATTCCTATCCATGATATAACCGATAAGGTTGATAGTGTTTGCCCATAATCGAGCAACTTTGCTTTTCTCGCTGTGATCTACAGGAATTGGAATTCGCGTATCAATGAGCTGGTCACTACGGGAAAAACCGCGACGCGATTTTGCTGCGCTTCTTCCAAGTGGGTGCCAGGTGACTTCGGAATACGTGCATCCGTGTCAGATTTTCAATAGTCGGACAGAATCATCAACCGTAAAACGATCTCGATGGTTACGTGTTCGTGACTTCATTCTTGTGGTTGTCATCACCGCAGCCTTCAACTCATTTAGCCACAATGTGTACGGTCAGGACGGGCTTGTCCCGTCACGTTTGTTGACCGAAGGTGAATCTTCTTCAGGTCAATCAACTTCTCTTGCGGCAGATTTTTCCGATCGTCTGGAAAAGAATCAAATCGAAATCGAGCGCGTGAAGTCAAAAAAAAATCAGGATGCAGAGGAATCAAAGCCGGGTGAGATCGAATTAACCGGTTACATAAATGCTGATCCGAACGTGTCAATGGATACTGAGAATTTGCAGAAAACACCGTCGAGTCTCGCAAGTGATTTTGCGAAGCGATTATCCGATGTCGAGAAAAGTTTAAAAAAGAGAGATGAAGCGGACGCCAAAAAGGCGAATACGTTTCCAACTCATAAGATCACCGGATTCCTGCAGATTGATTCGGCTTTTTATTCACAAACGCCTCGAAACATTGCGACTGTGGGTGACGCTCAGGATGGAATGGGGATACGACGTGCACGACTCGCCGTGAACGGTAAGGTGGCAGTATCGACGAGCTACCAATTGGAAGTCGATTTTGCAGCGGCTGGTCGTCCCAGCTTTTTTGACAATTACGTTGAGCAAGGAAATCTGCCGATTCTTGGAGATGTCCGTGTCGGCCAGTTCCTTCAGCCGTTCAGCGTAGATGCGATGAGCGGCTTTCGCAATCTTCCGTTTCTGGAGCGGTCGTTGCCCTTCCTGGCCTTCGTTCCATTCCGACGCATCGGGATCATGTCGTCAAACGCCACTGATGATGACATGACACACTGGGCCTACAGTGTCTTTCGTACAGGCGGTTACAATAACGCTCCAATCGGAGATTCAAGGTTCGCAACAGACTTCGGAAATGTCGGAGGTTATTCGTTTTCTACACGACTGACGCATTTGCTTTACTACGATGAATGTGACAAGGACAGTTGCTTATGGAACGTTGGTGTCTCGTATAACTTCAGTGAATTGGGAGCTGACGATGCAACGGGGGCTGGCGTTAATGGTAATGCTGGTACTCCCAAGCCGTTCTACCAGTCGCGTACGACACCCGAGTTTTTTCTGGGATATCCTGAGAACAATCCAACCTTTGACACCGCCGTGAATGGGACGCCGGTTTTCGTGGATACCGGTAAGTATCAAGCGAAAAACTTTAATTTGATGGGATTAGAAACCGTTTATCAGTCAGGAGCGTTAAGTCTTCAGTCTGAATACATGGCGACCGTTGTGGAAAGCGTTGTTGGTCCGGTCTTCTATCAGGGCGCGTACGGTGAAGTCATGTATCGCTTGACGGGCGAACATCGAGTGTACGACAGGAAGCTTTCCGCCTTTAAAAATCCGGTCCCGTTTGCAGATTTCGTCCCCTTGAAATGGGACGGCGTACGCGGTTGGGGGGCGTGTGAGCTTGCCGCTCGGTGGTCGGTGGTCGATCTGACTAACCCATCCAAACTCGATGGGCACTATTACAACAGCGTTACGAATTCCTTTAATGGTACGAGTAAAGCCGGTAACGGAGTTCTCAACGATTTCACTTTTGGTGTGAACTGGTACATGAATCAGCACACAAAGCTTCAATTCAACTGGATTCATGCCATGCTGGATAACACGAAAAAAGGGAACAGCACGGCAGAGTTGTTTGTTACTCGTATGCAAGTCGACTTCTGATCATTCTGCTGGCTTTTCAACTTTCTTTTCGACCTTGGGGCGAATCTTTCCCGACTGAATATCTTTGACGACTTCGGCCACTTGTGCCGGATCGGCTGTCTTCATCACGTGTTCAACTCGAGATGGGGGAGTTCCAAGGCGTTCCATCAGCTCTTTCGTGGATTCCCAGAGCTTGGGCTTTTTCTTGTCATTGGCGAGGTATAACTCCGTCGCCAACTCTGCCAGACGCTGCTCATCGAGTGCGGGGCGATTGTCGTAATAGCGCTGAATAACTTTCTTCTGATATCTCGAAAAATCCTGGCCTGCCATGATCGACTCCCTCCGAATGTATGAAGTGACGAGCCAGACGATTTGTCGTTCGTTCGTCGGGTGGATCGCCTGTTTCACCGTCAATTGATGCGAGTATATCGAACGGAGCATCCATTCGGCATTGAAAAAATATGACAGATCCGATGATGCCGGATAAAGACAATTTCAACGGAGAATGGACCTGGGATTATTAATTCGGGTCATCAATGTCATTTTTTGACTCGTCGAAATCAAATCCCCCAGTTTTTAATGGCTTTCTTTCAGCCTGATTCCGGTTGCGTACTCACTCACTGATCAAACGAGCGCTGCCCCAATATCCGAATTCATAGGACCAGCCTGTCGCGACGTTCATCAACTCCAGGCGAATCTCTTTGCCTGCAAATTTGCTCAAGTCTACTTTAAACGTTGCCCATCCACCTGAGCAGGTTTTGGGACTGACATCTTCTTTCAATACTTGCTCTCCGTTGACCTTGATCACAAGCCGCCAATCACCTCGCGGGTCGTGGCTGACATCAACGACAAGCGTCGTCTTCTTGCTTGCCGGGATCGCAAACGTTCCAGACAGCACGCTCGGCGTTTCTGCTGAAAGCGGGTGTGTGCGTAGGACGCCCGATCGACCAAAATGTTCCTTCAAAATCCCGACACCGTTTTCTCCCGACGTCGCAGAATTGAATCCGGGCAGGACTTCATTCACCGCCGATCCAAATTCTTCAGTCTTGGGCACTTCTCTAGGAACAACTTCGCCTGCGCCTGCAAGCAGTCGTGCCGTCTTATCGGAAGGGTGTTTATCCAGCGAAATGAACGCAAACAGATCGATGATCTCTTGAGGTGTCAGTTGTTTTTCCAACTGCTCAGGCATCAACGAAATCTCATTCACCTTGAATTCGTCAATGTCCGCCCGGGGAATTACTTCCTGCTTGCCTCCCTGGACTTTTAATACCACCCGTTGGGGACTGTCCTCGGTGAGCAGTCCATTCAGCACTCGTCCACCGTTCGTGACGACGGTGTAAGACCGATATCCCGCTCCTATCACCAGACTGGGATCGAAGACATTCGACAACAATTGATTGAAATCATTGCGGCCATTCAGCGTGATATCCGGCCCGACTTCGGCTCCTTCGCCGTAGATTTTATGGCACTGTGCACAGACCTTCTTGAATGCCTTTTCTCCCGCAAACGGATCACCAGGGGACTTGCGGATCAGTTGTCGCATGTCAGCAATATATTTCTCGCGGTTGGGATCACGTCCCTCGCGGACTTGTCCCCAATGGGCTGAAAGCAGCTTTGTTAGTTCTTCATCTTTCAGGTCCTTCAATCGCCTGGCTTGATTGAGATTGATGGTGGTCGCTGCAATTTTTTTATCGCCGATCGACGCGAGCAAACTCTTGGCCCAGCGTGCTCGTTGAGTCAGCAACTCGATCGCACGGGGCTGAATATCAGGTTCGAGTTTCGCGTAACGCGCGAGGATCACGTCGGCGACCTTGGGGTCATCCAGCTTGCTCAGTGACGCAAGGATCTGTGACTTCAAACTTGATGGTGTCGAAGCCGCGTCGAACGTTGCAGCCACCGATTCAATCAGTCCATCATCTTTGGCGGTGATCAATGCATTCAGCGCAAGCAGTCTTTGATCGGGGCCTCCCTTATCAGACGTAAAGATCGTTCGAACGGCCTTGATTCCCTGTGAATCATTCCAGCTTGTCGCGAGAAATGCCGCCGGCAGGTAGGTTGGCGCATCGCTTGAGCCATTGAGTATTGAGCGCGTTTGGGCTTCCATGGCCAGCTTTAGTGCTGCCAGTTTTTCACCGGAAAGTTCGCGATTCTGCACTTTCGCAGAGAGATTCTCCAGAATCAACACTGCCGTCTTTGGATACCATTCGGTAAGGCGTTCGATGGTCATTGCGACGGGTTTGGGATTGAAGTCTTTGCAAACAAGAACTCGGTCAATGATTCTTGGCAACATCTTGATCAAGCCAAGGTTATGGCGAGCGTCGGGATTCTCGATCTGGTTGATAAATTTTGCGGCATGGGATTCGAGATAGGGATGCAGGTTTTGCCAAACGATTTGCGGAATAATGGGGTCGTAAGCTTCTCTTTGAAGTGCATCTGCAAATATCTGGAAAAGCCCATCAATATCAACGTCCGTCTGAACACGTTTCATTCGAACAATCTTGGAGGCCGTAATGATGAGTTGCAGGTGTTCGCGCGCGGGGCTTCGTTCATGTGTGGACTCACGGAGACTCGTCAAGCTGGGTGCATCGGCTGGATGATCCCCAAAATAACGAAGCCGCCAGGTTCGATCGATGACGTCAAGTTCCTGTTCCTTCAGGTCTTGAATCCGTTTCGATTGTGGGTTTGTCATCCCACACAATGTCATCAACAGCCGGTCACCGTAAGTCGCAAAAAATGTTCCCCCTTTTGTTTCGTGAGGGCGCGTTCTCATTTGACTGAGAAGCTTATCACAGATTGAGGCGGTATTCCGTTCCTGCAGCAGCCTTCGAGCCGTATCGCGCACGAAATCATTTTTCGCATAGAGTTGTTCAATGAGAGTATCGTCCGACTCACGCGCGAGGTCAAACGTCGGTTTTACGCGCGGTGTCTCCTTGTAGCGGATGCGATATAACCGTCCCTTCAGACGGTCAATCCCAGCAGGATCTCGATTGGCATCCTGATAGCAGTGATACCGATCGTACCAGTCGAGAACATACAGGCTGCCATCCGGACCGGTTTTCTGAACGACCGGCATGAACCACGCATCGTTTGCTGTCAGAAAATCGGGTTCACCAAAGCCTTGATAGGTTGAACCCTTCGATTCGACACGGTCGACGTTAATGCAGCCTCCGTGAATGTTCCCCATATAAAGCTTACGTCGATATTTCTCGGGATAGGCATCGCTGTCAAAGAAGTGGATGCCGCAGTAAGCCGCCTTCTGGTGTTTGTGTTTGACGATCGATTCGATCTTCCACGTGAAGGGAGGGTAGGGGCCACCTTGCCGGTGGTAGTAGCCCGTTTCCACCAGGTGCCACAGGTGGTCGATCACGCAGGCTGACACGAATGCTTCTCCTTCGTCGTTAAATGCGATCCCCCACGGATTGCTGGTCCCTTCGCAGAAGACCTGGAATTCTCGCGTCCGGGGATGAATCCGATACATCGCAACGGTGAGTGGCCAGCCAGGATGCTTTTCGTCGTAGTTCGGGTTCGTCTTCGAATATTTGACGTGCGAGTGGTTGAAAACGCCGTTCAAACCATACAGCCAGCCATCCGGTCCCCAGGTCAGTGAGTTGGGTAATTCGTGCGTATCAGTTCGGCCGAAGCCAGTGACGACGACTTCTTGTTTGTCGGCCTTACCATCGCCGTCAGTGTCCTGCACGAAAAGGATATCGGGTGAATTGGCGATCCAGACACCCCCGTGTCCGACAGCAATCCCACTGGGGATATTCAGTCCCTCCATAAAGACCGTGAACTTGTCCGCCTTTCCGTCACAGTCCGTGTCTTCCAGGATTTTGACCCGGTCTTTGCCTGGCCCCGGTTCGCGACGGGGATATTCGAGTGATTCGGTAATCCAGAACCGGCCTCGTTCATCGATTGTCATGGCGACCGGATTAACGATATCGGGTTCTGCTGCGACAACCTCGACCGTAAACCCTTCCGGAACGGTCATCATCTTCGCTGCGGTAATCGGATCACGCGGATCGTTCGGCGGCTTATCCTGAGCGTGTGGAATCAGCGGCTGCTTGACTTGTTGTGCCGACAAAACCGAACTGCAAAAGGCCATTAAGCCGATCACGACGCCAAATCGAAACGCTTTGCACATGAATGCAGAATCCTCGAAGCCGAAGTCTAGAAAGGGATTTTCATATGTTAGAGGAGATGTCAATTCCACGAAATGGTCAAAGAAATAAAAAATGCGGGAGACCTTGTATGGTCCCCCGCATTTCATAAGTGAATTGAGAAAATCAGTCTGGACGTCGAGGCCGTTCTGGAC
>JBAXBD010000284.1:0-7810 GCA_037142165.1 Schlesneria sp.
CCGTTCTCCATTCGTCGAATTGGACGGATGCGACGATTCCCCTGTTGCGGTGAATCACCTGACCGTGTCTAGTTGGTCAATTCCAAACGATTCGTCGATCCCAATCATCAAAAACCGAGCTAATGACGAATCGATCGTGTTTCGTGGTTCTTCGGATCCTCTCACTATTGTGGGGTGGTCACCCCTGTTAAACGAGGCACGTTTTGCTAAACTTGCCTGCTTCGGCGGTACGGAGACAACCGCAAGCCGACATTTTTTATCATCCAATCGGCATTGACTTTAGTGCCGGTGAATGCTTTGAAAGTCAAGGAAAGACCCACCGTCTTGTAGGGCGACGTCTTTAGAATAATCCATCGCTCATTTGTTGAAGGGGCATTCGTCATGTCTGCCGATATCTATGGTCCGTGTCCGTGCGGAAGCGGAAAGAAGTTCAAATTCTGTTGTCATCCAATTGCAGATGAGATGGAGCGTATTGAGCGGCTGATTGACAGTAATCAGCCGCGAGTGGCATTACAGCAATTGGAACTTCTGGAAACGAAACGCCCAAACAACGCCTGGGTCGCAAACACTCGCGGCATGCTGTTGCTGGATTTGAACGAAAGTGCCGCTGCGCGCGATGTCCTGAAACAAGCTCTCGAGGCGCACCCTGACAACGAACTTTCGATTATCCTTTACGCCGTCGCAATGCTTCATTCTGAGGGCCCCGTTCAAGCGAAGCGAGCTATTCATCGCGCCTTCCAGAGGAGTGCGAAAAAGCTTCCGGGTCTTGTGAGCGATCTGGCGACGACACTTGCTGCGGTACACGCACAGGCAGGCCATATGATGGCAGTTCGAGAACATCTTGCTCTGGCACTAAGGCTGGCTCCCGAAGAACGACGACAGGATTTATTCGTTCAATTGCTAGAGATTGATGGCGCGGACGAAATTTCCTACCCAATTCGTGGTTCACACCAGTTACCGAGCATCTCAGCAGCAGATGACCTTCAAAAAGAGATCCGAAAGGGACAAAAGTACGCCGCTGTTGGCTGCTGGAGCATTGCAGCGGATGTCTTTGCATCGCTGGCCAAAGACTCGCCTGAGAAAGCTGAATACTGGCATGCGACCGGGCTTTGCCGAGCATGGGATGGTGACGAGGCGATTGCAGCGGAATCGCTTCACCGTGCTGCTCATTACTATTCAGATCTCGGTATTGCCGTCGAATGCGAAACACTTGCTCAAATCCTCGACGCGAAAATGACAACCGATGTTGTCGAAGAATGCGTTTATCGCGGCCAAGTCAGTTCCGTATCACGACTGCTCACGATGTTAGATGGGCGGCCCCAAATCGAACGGATCAAGGTCCCGGAAGAAGGCGAACCAGCAAATCGCCCAGTTGCCGCATATGCCATACTTGACGTGGATGTCAATCAGACTGATTTTTCCCAACTCACGCTCGATAACGTTCCCAAAATGCTGGGCAAGGTCGTTGTCCATGATGCCGATCCGAAGACCAATAATCCCGCGATCATCATGGTGGCAGGACGACGTGGGCCGAATCTCGAAAACGCGAAATCGATTTTGACTGCGGCAAGTGGCGACTTAATCGCATGGGACCAGGATGGAACTCAGCCACAAGTTGTTGGCGTGATTTCAAAAGAATCGCAGATACTAGAGAACAACTGGTATCTGCCTCACAAAATGCCATTTGTACGTCGTCGCGAACTTTTAAATCAATTCTGGCAAAAGATCGCCAATGAAACTTGGCCACAGATTCCATTGAAGGTCTTACAGGGCAAAACACCCGAGCAAGCGGCCAAAGATCCATCGCTCAAGGTCCCGCTTCTCGCTGCGGCACATATCCTGGACGCTTCCGCGCAACAGCGTGAGCGCGGAATTGGACTGACGGGTCTTTTCACTAGACTCGGCATTGAGCCGCTTCCTCCGCTGGAGATTTCCAGCGAGACTGGTTTGGGCAGTCTTTCGATCATGCAGTTAAATCGACTGCCGATCGAACAACTGAACGATCAACAACTTGTGACCGTTGTGAACCGCTCGATGCTGATTCGCCATGACGAGACCCTTTACAAGGTTCTTAAGCTGGCGATCGATCGATCAGCGATTGCTGAACAAATTGATTGTGTACGAGTTGTGCGGACACTTGCGGGAATCGCCTCCGCGAACGGTCAACGCGACGAAATGTTTGAATGGATCAATCGAGGCCGCAACCTGCCAGTCCCCGATGGAAAGACACCGTTCCAAAATGCGTGGGGTTGGGATATGGCGGAATTTGGAGCCAGACTCGAAGACCCCTCGGATCCTCAATTGAAGCCGCTACTGAATCGTTTTGTCACGTACTATGCACCAAAAGTTCCTCAAATTCGGCAACATATCGAGCAAACACTGGAGGCGTTTGACATCCCTTCACCATGGTCATCGGTCGAAATCATTACAGCCGACAGCATTCCCGCTCTCGGAGGCGTCTGGAATCCAACAGCTCCTCAAACGGTTCCAACGGCCGGTAAGATCTGGTTGCCAGGTCAGTAAGTCATGCGGGATGCAAATCACTTTGACGAATTGATGATGCAGCGAGCCATTGAATTGGCTCGCCGCGGACTCGGTTTTGTCGAGCCGAATCCAGCTGTCGGTGCGATTGTTGTCGATTCATCGGGAACGGTCTTAGGTGAAGGTTGGCACCAGAAATATGGTGGTCCTCACGCTGAGGTTCATGCTCTCTCCCAGGCAGGGACAAAGGCGTTTGGAGCGACGTTGTACGTCACGCTGGAACCCTGTTGTCATTTCGGCAAAACGCCTCCCTGCTCGCGAGCGGTGATCGGTGCGGGGATTCATCGAGTCGTAATCGGCATTCGTGACCCGAATCCACAAGTGGATGGCGGCGGAATCGCAGAACTTCTAAATGCTGGAATTGACGTTGAAATTGGCGTATTAGAGCACGACGCCAAAAGGCTGGTTGCTCCATTTATCAGTCTTGCCACTCAACACCGGCCTTGGTACCACGGAAAGTGGGCGATGACACTGGACGGCAAGATCGCAAGTCGTTCTTGCGACTCAAAATGGATAACCAATGAAGCGTCTCGTTCCGTCGTACATCAACTAAGAGGCCGAATGGATGGCATTCTGGTGGGTATTGGAACGGCGATCGCTGATAACCCCGCTTTGACTGCACGTCCCCAAGGACCTCGAATTCCTACCCGTATCGTGGTTGATACCACCGCGCGGCTTTCTCTGGAATCGCAGCTTGCAACAACAGTTTCGGAGGCTCCAGTTCTCGTATTCACGACAGATGCCGCTCCTGCCGACCGCTGCAAGCGACTTCGTGACGCTGGTGTCGAAGTTCTCACAATCGAATCTGATTCCAGCGGAAAGCCTGATCTTCACAAGGTCTCCGTTGAATTGGGGCGTCGACGTTTTACAAACGTGCTAGTCGAAGGAGGCGGCCAGATGCTTGGAGCGTTCTTCGACAAAAGTCTGATCGACGAAGTCCATGCGTTCATCGCGCCAAAGCTCATCGGTGGTTCCGATGCGCGCACTCCGCTTGCAGGACATGGCCTTGACTCAATTAACAACTGCCCATCAATTGATCAACCCGTTGTCGAAATGCTCAACGGAGATCTCTATCTACATGGCCCGCTGACAAAACACTTCAACGGATGACACAAATAAAGCCGGAGGTGACTTGCTGAAAGCCACCTCCGGCAATCTCGATCTTACTCAACAGGCTTGCAGTCGACTAGTGGCCGCATTGACCTGGTACGCAAACCGCTCCTCCCTGGCAGGGATCTGACGAACATGCGGTCTGAACAGGGACTTTACGGCAGATCTTGCGAGGAACACAAACCACTTCGGATTCAACGATTTGTCGAGGGACACACTTGGTTTTACAAACCATCTTCGTTTCGCAAACCTGACGGCAGGTCGTGTACGGAACCTTTCGGGTCCGAACTTCCTGGGTCATGGTGCAGGTCACGTAAGGAACTTTCTTAGTGATGGTTTCGCAGGTCCATGAACAGGTCGTGTAGGGAACCTTCTTCGTAATGGTTTCGCAGGTCCACGAGCAGGTTGTGTAGGGAACCTTCTTCGTAACGGTTTCGCAGGTCCACGAGCAGGTCGTGTAGGGAACTTGCTTTGTGACCGTGTGACGTTCATAACGAACACACGTGTATGGAACTTGTTTCACAACGGTCTCAGGAATTTTGCGGCAAACCGTGTAGGGTTGCTGGCAGTGACGAACTTCCTGCTCCATCCGGGTACACGTGACTTGTCGAGTTTCCGTGCGAGGAACCCAACGTCGGCAGGTCACTGTACGGCATGTTTGTTCGCATGCAGTATGGCAGCAACCCTGTTTGTATTCGCATGAGTTACTCAAAGGATTCCATCCCCACGTCCCTGGATCGCTAATGCACTTTTTGACGATCGGACCGGGAACCTGTTTCGTTTCCGTTACCCAATCACCGGTGCAAACCGTGATTTCCTTTGTTTCGCATACGGGCTTGCAAACCGTGTAGCAGACATCGCGGTAGCAAGTTTGGGTCTCTGTACGATAGGTCGTGCAACATACGTCACGATATTTTGTTTCGCAAACAGGTTTGCAGACTGTGCAGCAAACGTCGCGATAGCATGTCTGGAAACAAGGTTTGCGGATTGTACAGCAAACGTCGCGGTAGCATGTCTGATAGCAAGGCTTTCGAACCGTGCAACATACGTCTTTGTAGCATGTTTGAAAACATGGCTTCCTCACGGTACAGCTGACGTCGCGGTAGCATGTCTGATAGCAAGGTTTGCAGACTGTGTAGCATTCGTCCCGATAACAGGTTTCGTGAACGTTTCTCGTGCAGGTCACCGGATATTGTTCCGTAACCTGATCGTAGACTGTCCGGCAGCGATTCACCACCTTTTGTTCGTAGACAGTCTCACGAACCTTTTTATAGCGGGTTCCGCAGCAACTTTTCGCAGCGCAGTAATCCCCGCCGGGCGTACACGCCTCTGAGGAACAACACTTGTAGCTGGCCGCCCCGCAATACGAGGCCTCGACTCGTGCGTCGGATGCAAGCGCCAGCATGCTTGCTACGACGATCCAGAATGCGTGTCTCATCAATCGGTCCCTTAATCCCTGTCAGAACGGCATGTCAAAGTGGTCGGTCACGATGGGTGTCTGCGCGGGTCCGCAACGGCGAAATTCCGTTATCAATCAGAATCGACCGTCAAGGTCCGCCAACTTGAGCCAAAGCGCGTAGTTTCACGCGCCGCATTCCATCGCGATTTCACCGTCCATGGCTCTCCAGAGCCTTGATCCGCTCAGGTCACCCCAACCTTTCGTCAAGATCGGCAATATTTGCCACCACTCCGCAAGGCAAATGCACAACACGCGGTTAGAATCGTCCAACATTGCATGAAGACTCTGATTCATTCGGTTTAGCCAGTCGATCTGGAATAACTGGTATAGATTGACGGGCAAAAGATGGATTCCAGCGAGATGACCGCAGTTTCCCGGAATTGGGACCAGCAACGAAGTCTTCTCGTTGAGATCCTCTTTGGCCTGTTGAAACTGGCAAAACCAGATCAAAAAACGACCAATTAATCCTGCCGCCGATCTTTGTGCTCTGTCCCGAGGTTTCTTTTTTGAATGGGATTCGGCTCAGGGCCGAGTACATTCCCAAATCAAAATTGCGGCGGTTGCAGAGACATTCAACGACTCAACACGACCGACGCCTTCTAAAGTAATTAATTGTTCGCAAGCAGATGCGACTTCGGGCGAGAGCCCCTGCTCTTCGTTTCCTAACACAAGTGCGCGCGGTCGATCAGTCATTCGAACCAGATCCGTTCTACCCCCTCGGGTTGCCGCGCCAATGACGTAATATGACGGACGGATCGCTTGGATGAAACCAGCAAGATGATCAACGCAGAAAACCTCAACATGATCAAGCCCGCCTTCGGCTACTCGATAGGTCGCTTCGGTGGGAAACGCGGCTTGCGGGTGGTCCGGAACGATTAGCTTCGTAACACCGAAGAACGCTGCTGATCGAATAATCGCGCCCAGATTATGAACGTTACTGATTCGATCCAGCAGCAAAAGAGTTTCTCCCTGAGATGACCAGCGACGAACGTCATCTCGCGTCGAAACTCGAATTTCGGGCGGTTCCACCACGACGACGATTCCACCGTGGTGGATTGACCCCGAAATCCGTTCCAGTTCTTCCGCCTCGACGCATCGGTAGACAAGCCGTTCCTGAGCCATCCATCGGCAGAGATCGCCGACATGAACTGCTGTGGCTCGGTTAAAAAACAGGCGTTTTACCGAATCTGAATCAACTTCGAATCGTGAGCGAACCGCCTTCAAACCACAAATGACCAATTCTTTCGACCGCATGTCACAAACTTTCTGACCCGTTGATTAACGTAACCGTTGAACACTCATCGTCGAACTTATTTCTCGATTGTGGTCGATTCAGGTCACCTTTTACCAGCCGATGGACACGAACACGGCTTTCCTTGTCGTCTCAGACAAGGGAGGTTCGTCGTCAGTGTTGCCGAGAATTCGCTCGCCTGAGAATTCACCATAAAGCGCAAGGTCACCGCATTGTTGCCGATTCGCTAGTTACGGTATGCCGAACGTAAGTCGTCCGCTGGGCAACCCTCTTTTATTCGATTGTAAGCCGAAAGTCTTTATACGCCCTAACGTTAAAGGTCCTTCGGAAATCCCCACAGCGAAGTGGCACACAGTCTGCTTTACCGATCGTTCGACCTCAAATGTGCAACTTGCAATTTGAGGTTTAAAAGTGACCGCGTTAGCACAACGTTAATGGAACCGGATCCCCTTCAGCAGTTGAATCACATTAACTGCAAACTCGGTATGGGGAACTAACGGCATTAGGGAGATTTCCGTGTTACGATCTCAGAAAGCATTTGAACGAAAACAAACTCCGATTCGTCGAGCGGGAATGCTGTACCTCGGAGCTCTACGCGAGCTTTTTATCATTGCCTTGGCAGTGGGATTTGTAATGTCATCCCTTTGGCAAGCAAGCTCATTGCTTAATATGCACTTATCTGCGCAAGCGTCTGATACCACTCTTAGTGATGTCCTGCCAGTAATGAATCTCGCGGTCGATTCAAAACACTTGACTCTTTTCACACGTGCGACGACCGGAAATCTGAGTCAAATCTCGCTTGAAACTGGCACCTTGTCTTCTCGACCTCTTCCAAACAACGCCGTTGCTGTCGCAATGTCGCGTCAGGCTTCCACAATTGCTGTGCTGGAAGAATGGGCAGAGGACCGTCAAATACATCATCGGGTTGACATCATCAGAGATGATCAAATCGTCGTTTCGGAAGAACTGAATTTACAGCCGTACGCGGATGCAAGTGTTTATATTTCCTTGGACGGAAATGTTGCAATGAGTTTCAGCGGCCAAGGGGAGGGCATCGGATGGGATTTAACAGAATCCTCGACCCGCCGTTGGACGATTGATGTCGGTCCAATAAACCATATGAATTGTCTCAGCCCTGATGGTCAGCGTCTTTTTGTCGCATCGAAAATTGGACCTCCGTTTATCTGTGATGCTCAATCGGGAACGACGAGAATGCTGCTTGATCACGTCGCGCGGGCGAGTCAGTGTGTCACATGGTCGGCTGACGGGACTCGACTCGCGGTCGGTGACCTGGGTGGCGAAGTTCATGTTTTTGATGCTCTGAACGGTCAGCGAATCTGGCACGAAAAAATGAAATTGGAATTTGCAAGGTCAGTGACATTCTCGAACAACGGTGACAAACTCGCCGTTGGTGGATTCGATGAAATCATTCGTGTTTGGAATCTATC
>JBAXBD010000285.1:0-7796 GCA_037142165.1 Schlesneria sp.
GCCAACATTCATCGTGATGCCCGATCATCGAGGCTTCCCTTCGAACGGGCAAAAGAATTGGGATTCGGCGTTTCTGCCGGCTCGTCACCAGGGAACGCTCATTCGTCCCGGTGCAGCCAATCCAATCGAGGACTTGTTTCCGTCTAGTGAAGGAATCGTGACAAAAGCATCAGACGCCGATGGGCTGGAAGTGATGAACCGGTTGAATCGGCGACATGCTCAAACGCGACCGGGCGACAGCAGACTCGAAGCACGAATCAAATCTTATGAACTCGCCGCACGAATGCAGTTGGCTGCACCCGAGGCACTGGACATTTCAGGTGAACCCAAACACATCCTCAAAATGTATGGGCTTGATCACGGAATCGGCGAATTCCCAAAGGAAATCAACGCGGAAGAAGAGACTGACATTTTCGGTCGGAAATGCCTGATCGCACGTCGTCTGCTGGAACGAGGCGTGCGATTCGTTCAAATCTGGTCGGGATGCGACAACGGATTCCCTCGACGAAACTGGGACTCACACGAAGACATCGCTCGTGATCATGGTCCACTTGCTTTGGGTATGTCGCACGGTGCTGCGGCGCTGATCGCGGACCTGAAGCAACGTGGCATGCTCGAAGACACAATCATTCATTGGACGACGGAATTCGGTCGCATGCCCTGTGCTCAAGGTGGCAAAGGACGCGACCACAATCCGTTCGTCTTCACGAACTGGCTGGCAGGGGGTGGAATTCGGGGTGGAACAACTTACGGACCGAGCGACGAGTGGGGTTATAAACCGCTCGACAGAGCCAATCCGACTCAAGTCTATGACATCCACGCGACCATGCTTCATCTGCTTGGCATTGACCATACGAAGCTGACGTTCCGTCATAATGGAATCGACAGAAGATTGACCGACGTTCATGGCCACGTGATTCGTGACATCATCGCGTAACAATTCGATTAGACACGATTAATCCTGACCAACCGCCTCCCAGAACGCGCTGTCGTCTTCCGGTTCTGATTTGGATGGTTCCAACGGCTTCCCCGGAATCAGCTTGACTTGTGCCGCACCGCCGGCAGGGATCGGCGGCGGTTTGATTTTGGCTTTCACAGGGGGCTTTGTGGAAGGCGCTGCTTGCTTCGATTGAGGTTTATCAGAACCTTCAGACTCAACCAGCAATTCGATAATCGAATCTTCGTCGTACAACAGCTTATCGGATGTTGCAGGCTTCTTCGGGGCGGCGGGCAATGGCGCTGAGTTGCTCGATGAAAGCTTAGCCATACCGGGTGCCGTCCGGCCTGGAGCTCCCGGTTTTGCGGTGGGCTTTACAACACTGGACTTGGATTCACAACTGGCACATTTTCCGTTCGAGTCGATCGGCTCGCCACACTGATTGCAAAGCGGGATCGGCTGAAATGAATTCTCAATACTCGATAAGCTTGGAGTTCCTGATTTCGCTGACGACATGGGGGGCGTCGAAACGATTGGCTTTGTGGAGGATTTGGGCTGGGACGCGGTAATCGGAGGAGCTGAAATCTCATTCGAGGGAACAGATGGAATCGGTCGCATCGCGGGCTCCGATTTGACGTTCACATCGGCGACCTCGACCTCTTCGTTCAGTGCACTGACAACCAGGTTTTCAGGACGAATAATCTCGGTTTGAGTTTCCTGGCCGGTCGCCAGCACTTTTGCTGCGACGTGAACTCGGGCCTGCTCATCGTAGGTAATTGTGACTTCAATCTCAGTGCTTTGCGGCAAGTTTTCGGGCAATGGCTCGATCATGCATGTTCCGAGCTCGACGTACGCGGCATCTGCTGCGGTACCGCTTTCCACGATTCGTAAATGGACTCGACGCTGGTTTTCCTTGACCGTGCCATAAATCTGTGAAACCGACGTCGGAAGTGGCGTATGAGCCGGAAGGATGTAATGAGGGATTCGCCCCCCGGTTTCGTGATCTCGAACCAGAATTCCGAAAGCACGCGCATTCGTACTTTTTTGTTTGAATTGAGCCAGTCGTGCCGCCGCTGTCGGATTGAGGATCGACTTGGCAAACGAACTGTTGGTCAGCAACATCCCGGCATAATAGGTCGCACCGTGAGCGATCGATTGATCAGGCGACAATGACGTATTGAGTGTTCGTCCGCTTAATCGCTTGAGCATCGAGCGGACCATCGGCATTCGCGAAGAACCACCGGTCGTTAGAACAACGTCGACCTTGGCCCAGCCCATCTTACGTTCTTCCAACAAGCCGAGAGTCAGCTTTTCCATGCGATCGACGAGATCTTTTGTGAGTCGTTCGAATTGGTCCACTTCGACCTGATATGTCTTGCGCTGGCCTCCTGCAGCGACCGTCAAGGCGGCTTTCGGACGTACTGACAAGCTTCGTTTTGTCTGCTCTGCTTCCAGCGAGAGTGCCTGTGCACTCTCGCGATCCTTCATCGGATCAATACCAAACTCCTTCTGAAACTGTTTGCCGATGGCAACTTCGAGAGCCTTATTCCAATCGAGCCCCCCCAGGTGAAGGTCACCGCCGCTGGCCAGAACACTGACTTCATTCTTCTGATATTTGACGAGCGAAAGATCGAACGTACCGCCCCCGAGGTCAACGACCATGACTGTTTGTGTTGTCGCAAGTTCCGTGAACCAGATCCCTTCGGTTCCCAGCACGAAACACAATGCTGCGGCGACAGGTTCGTTGATAATATCGACGTTTGTCAGGCCGGCTCGTCTGCCCGCTTCGGCTGTTGCCTGGCGTTGAATATCACTGAATTGGGCAGGAACGGTGATCACGGCACTCGTGACGGGACCGATTTTTTCCCGCGCCGTTTCGAGCATCGATTTCAGAATAAACGTGCTGATGTCGACCGGCGAATAGCTTTTGCCAGCAATCTTCCAGCGATGAGAGGGGCTGCCCATATAACGTTTCGCGTGGACAACAACTCGATCGGAATGCCGGATCGAATTTCGCATTGCCTCGGTACCGACGATCACATCGTTACCATCGAACAACACGGCCGACGGGGTCGAGAGTTCACCATCCTTGTTCGGAATCGAAATCGGCTCGCCATGCTCATTCAAGTAGGCGATGCAGGAATAAGTCGTTCCCAGGTCGATGCCGACGGCGTGTGTCGGAAGCATGATGTGGCGGCTCTTCTTTTCAAGGGTAAATTCGTCGCAGTTTTTCAGTAATTCACAAAGCGATCAAACCAGCGGCTGTGCTATTGGTTTTAAAACAGATGATCGATCCGTGATCAGATGCCACAAATCCAGACGTGACGTAATTTCAGGACTCCGATTTTGATGAACTGACAGAGAATTGATGCGATATCATGGTAACATTGGCATTTAGCATTCGCCACGCGGGATTTTTATCGAATTGAAGCGACGGAGATTTGGACGTGTTTGCTCCTATTGCCATTATTCTAGTTGCTGGATCGCTCAACCAGATTGAACCCCTGTCGAAAGAAAATGGATCAACAAATTGGTTGACCGACACGAGTTTTCGTCAGGAATTGGAACGCCCGTTCTCAGGAAGCTGGTCGAGCATTGAATTTCGCCAACTGTTGAATGAAGTCGCAGCAGACCGGCAAACCTCCATCATACTTGATCGACGGCTGGACCCGTCTGTCGAGGTTCCAATCGATGTGAATAATGTGTCACTGAGAACCGGTTTGACTGGAATTGCCCGTCAAGTCAACGGAGACGCAACCGTATCTCAAAACATCGTTTTTCTGGGACCCAAATCAGCGACGAAACGCCTGCGAACGCTGATTGAGCTTCGATCACTCGATTTACAGTCGAAAGAATTCTCAATTCCAAAGCCACGTCGATCGGAGTTGCTGCAACGGAAAACTTTCGAATCTCAGGACCTGGATTCGCCGCGCGAGATTCTGCAGAAGTTCGCAAACGAGGTTTCTTTAAACATCTCGAATGGGCAACTCATACCACACGATTTATGGGCGGGCATGGCGTTACCAGACGTCACAATTGTCGAAGCATTGTCTGTCATCTTGATTCAATTCGACCTCACCTTTCGCTGGATCGATAAAGGAGCGGCAATCGAACTGATTCCAATCCCCGATGTCGTCTTGCTGGAACGAAAGCACCATCCGAAACAAAAACCATTCGAAGTCATCGATCAGGTTCGCGAACGCTTCCCACAACTTGCAGTCGAAGTCTGGAAAACCGAGATTTCGGTAAAGGGGTCGCTGGAAGAACACGAAGCGGTCGCCGCCTTCTTACGTGGGGACCGAGTGAATAGCCCGATCAAAATCGAACCGCCGCAACCGCTGCAACAGCAATTGTTCACATTGAAAGCCGAACGAGTCCCCCTCATCGCATTGATCAGGAAACTCGAAGAATCGGCGATCAACTTTGATTACGACTCTGACGAACTGAAGAAGGCGGGGGTTGATCTCGAACAAACGGTCCAGATCGACGTGAAAAAAGCATCTGCAAAAGAATTTTTCAAACTCCTTTTTGATCCGGTTGGTTTGGAGTTTCAGATTGATCATCTGACAGTGACACTGAAACCAAAAAAGCGTTCATAAACCATCAATTTTGCTGAAAAACTCGCAACGACAGTTCTATCTCGTATGGAAGTATCTCCGCTTGAGACAAACATCGCGTTTGTCGACGGACCGTCGAACCTTGTTTGAAGCAATCGTGTCAGCAACAATACTTTGGCGGCAAAAAGCTTGAACATTCTCAAGAAAGAATTCGATTAAAATGATCAATGTCGGCATCCTGGGAGCGACAGGTTATACGGCTCTTGAATTGATTCGAATCATCGTAAATCACCCCAAAGTCAAACTTACAGCGTTGACGTCTCGGCAAGAGGGGTCTCCGCACGTTTCGGCCGTTCATCCAAGCCTGACCGGACGAATCGATATTCGTTGTGAAGACTTGAAACCATCGGAAGTTGCCAAAAGAGCCCAGTACGTTTTCTGCGCGTTGCCGCATGTCGCAAGTATGGCGGTTGTCCCGGAGTATCTTGCGGCAGGTTGCCGAGTGATTGACTTGAGTGCCGACTATCGTCTGACTGATCCAGACGTCTATGCCCAATGGTACGGACATGTTCATACCGACCCGACGCGATTGGCAACAACTCCGTACGGACTCCCTGAATTGTTCGCCGATCGGATTAAGCCAGCGAATCTCGTGGCAAACCCCGGATGTTATACGAGTACGTCAATTCTGGCTTTGGCACCGGCAATTTGTGGCGGGTTTGTTGAGCCGACAGGGATCATCATCGACGCCAAAAGTGGCGTTAGTGGCGCTGGACGAACACCGAAATTGAATACGTTGTTTGCTGAATGCAACGAAAACTTCTCGGCTTATAGTGTCGGAACACATCGCCACATGCCTGAGATCGAACAGGTTCTGACGACGGCTTCTGGAAAAAGCGTCGAAGTTCTGTTCACGCCTCATCTTGTTCCAATGGACCGTGGTATCCTGGCAACGATCTACGCCAAGCCGACTCGATCGGTCACTCAGGAAGAATTGCTGGCCGAATACCGCCGATTTTATGAGGGCAAGCCTTTCATTCGAGTTGTTGATCATTTGCCCGCGACAAAGGACTGCACCTACACGAACTTTTGCGACATCACCGTTCGGGTCGTCAAAGGGCGAGTTGTCATCGTGGCGTGCCTGGACAACCTGATCAAAGGGGCATCCGGAGTTGCGATTCAGAATCTCAACCTGATGGCGGGCTTCCCAGAAACGATGGGGTTACTGCCGTGCGGCAAGTGACGCTTGCCGAGAGATACGATGCGTCGCGCGGTGTAAAACCGACTCTCTGTCACGCATTCAATTGAGTCGTGTCCTACCGAAATTCGACTTCGCTCACAAAGCTGCTTGCAAAGAAAAAGATCGTTCAAGTATCGCTTTCAGCGAAACTTGAACGATCTTGATTTCGTCAATCGATCACGCTGCTTCAGCGTCGGAATCCGGCCCGTTCACTTTCTTGCGTGACGTAAATGGAATGATCTGCTCATCACAAGGATAGAGATTATAGGACATTACATAAGCGTCTTCGTCAGTGTCTTCGTAGTGGCCTCGAAGAACCGAACTGGCAGCAAGGCCTTGCTGCTTGAAGAAGAGCTGCGCGGCGAGGTTCGTTTCACGAACTTCGAGCGTGATTTCTTCACGACGCTGCTGCGAGAGTTTGTTCACGAGCTTTTCGACCATCTGACGACCGACACCTTGACGGCGCGACCAGGGAGCAACGGCGAAATTCAATACGTGAAGTTGAGATTTCAACAACTCATAGATCATGAAGCCAACGATGCGTTCTTGACGCTCAGCAACCATCCCGATGCAATTGCGCTGTCGCAAACAGCAAAGAAAGTCCTCTTCCGTCCAGGCGAACTCAAAACTGAGTCGCTCAATATCCAAGACCTCGGGCATATCCCGACGGATCATCCAGCGGATTTGAACATCACATTGAGGTCGGCGCAAACCGGATCTCGAAGTATTCCCTGAGCTCATGCGGACCTCCTTGTCCTTCTGATTGCTGGGGCCAAGCATTTCTCATGTACAAGAATGCGAGGGTGCATGGAAAATAGCTTATGTCACATTTCGATGCTAGTCGAATACGGCAAGAAAATTCATAAAAAATTAGCCATCCTTGCCTCGTGGCGAAATCGCGACACCTTGGCCTTATCCGATCCTCTCGATTCTCAAGCACTACTGATAACGATATCCGACGTGTTAAACTGCCAGGCAACCGTGTCGCATCGGCCTTGGCATGAATATGAATCTGGTAAAAACAGCTCCTGAGTGAATTCAATCAAATATTATTTGGATACGAAATGTTGACGTTGGCGACAAAATTCAAACCCCGTAAAGCGGCTTTCGAAACGGCACTTGCTGCTGGTTTTCAAGCGGTCGAATTCTGGCTTGACTCAGAGTTACTCGCTCACGCGGATGAAATCGCTGAGCTCGCGAGCAATTACCCTTTTCGATATGCGTTGCATTTCCCAAATGGCGGACCGATATCAGACGATGCGTTGCGATCGACCGTGACGCTTTACAGTCGGTTGAACTGCACCGCGACGGTCATTCACCAACCGATGTTTGATCGGTACCAGGCCGCGCTGTTTAAGTTAGCCCCGGAACTCGACCTGGCGATTGAGAATCATGTGCTCGATCTGGATCGATTCGAGCAGTGGGCTGAACAAAGCCCCGGCCTGACACTGGACGTCGAACACCTGTGGAAATTCACATTGCATAACGCACCCTTCGCGACGTTGATGGACCACGTCGAACGCTTCCTGACAAAGTACGCTCGCAAGCTTCAACACGTTCATCTTCCTGGTTATCAACCTGGTGGCGAAGAACATCAGCCCGTCCATTACAACGAGAAAATGGCGATGGAAGTCATGACTCGACTGGCGGACCATGGATTCAAAAAACTGGTCGTCAGCGAATTGGATTCACCGTTCCAATCACTCGAGTATCTGAAGAAGGACGTTGAGATGTTCGATCGATGGAAAAAGTCACGGACGCCGACTCCAAAGTAAGAAGTCGGCTCTGATGACTTTCGTAGAGGCCATCAGAGTCTTATCGTATCACTCCCTGGTGGATCTATTACTCATACTGGAGTCTTCGCCGTGCGTTTGCTCACCGCTTGTCTGCTGTTTCCGCTGATGATCGTTTCGACGTTGTCTGCCCAGTCGGAAAAGCCGCTTGAACCACAAAAGGAGACATATGCCAGGAAGAACTTCAGAAGAAAAGAAGCCCAAGGAAGCCGAGCTTGAGAAAAAAGTAAAAAAAGCTGAAAAAGAGCTCGAAAAGGAAGAAGAAATTG
>JBAXBD010000286.1:0-7745 GCA_037142165.1 Schlesneria sp.
ACGTTAACAACCAGTCCCGGGCGCAGATCAATGATTTGTTGCTGGCACATGCCGCGATTGCTGACAAAAACCTTCGTCCGGTCGGCAGGGAACTCGCTCTGCAATTCGTGAATCAAGCGGGACGCTTTCAAGACCAGTTGCTGATGACAATCGGCCGACGTGAATATTACACGCCAACGGTCGGGCCGAAAGCGGCCGAGCGGATGAATCATGAATCCTGGAATACGGACCTCAAACACTGGACCGCAGCGGGAGTCGTCAGTGCACGGACCGAGGCGGCCGGTGCCTTGCCAATGTGGTGGATCGGACATGACGGACAGATTGCACACCTTTGCGGACCGGACGCCAGTCACCTGTACCTCAAGTATCCATTGGCGGGTGAGTTTGAAGTGACGTGCGACGCCTGGCTGGGGTCATGGGGGGAATGTGATCTTGGGTATGGAGGGATCGTTTATCACGGACTCAATCTCGGTAACGACACACAGATCATGTCGGTCGGAAACCGAGTCGATTCGGTTCACAAACCGGACCCGCCAGAAGTTCAAAACCGTTACAACCAGATTCGTCTGGAAATCAAACCAGACAAGGTGCGGTACTATGTGAATGGTTACTTCATTCATGAAGAACCAAAGCCATCAACCGCTTCGCCATGGTTGTTCATTCATTGCGACAAGGTCTGGCTGACGGCACTGCAAAACCTGAAGATTACCGGGAATCCCGTCATTCCCCGCGAAATCGCTATGGTCAAAGGAGACAACCTGCTCGGTTGGGTGACCGAGTTCTACGGCGAACACCAGCCGAACCGCGATCCTGATCGAGTCATTAATAACGAATCAGGTCAGCCTATGGAGCCCCCCGAGTTTGACTGGTGGGCGAAAGAGGGAGTCATCCATGGACGGTATCAGCCACTCTCCGGCCTGGGCAAACCGACCGTGCAACAAAGTCGTCTGCATTACGACCGGCCAATGCAGGATGGCGAACGGATCAAGTACGAATTCTGGTACGAACCGGGCTCAACCGCATCAGATGTCGCTCCTGCATTTGATCGCCTGGCGTTTCTGTTTGATGCCGAAGGAGTCAAGCTGCACTGGATGACGGATGGCAGCTCACCAGAGGATGCCTATGGTGGACTGGCTGCCGATAACGTCCTGGTCGAACAATCGATCCAACGTGGAAAGGTCCAACTGAAAGACCGCGACTGGAATTCGGTCGAGGTCTCGTTGAAGGAGAGCGTTGTGACGCTTTCGCTCAACGAATCGGTTGTTGCTGTCCGGAAGCTCGAATCGGAAAACAGCCGGCAATTCGGTTTCTATCATGATAAGAATGCCACTGCGGTTCAGGTCCGAAATATTGTCCTGATGGGAGATTGGCCACAAACGCTCTCGTCCGAAATCACTTCGGATCTGCTCGCCCCTTCGCACGTCAGAACCCCTCAGGAACGACGCAACTTCGGTCGCACGATTGATGAGAAATTCCATACAAGCGGCCTGGAAGACCTGTTACTACAAACCAGGGCCATGTCGCCGGAAGCTCAATATGAAGCACTGAAACACTGGGTGCTCCCTAACGACGACCACCCGAACTTCCGCCTGTTCGCAGATTTTACCAGTGACAACGGAATCCCGACGAAAAACCGGCTGACGGGAAGACTTGATTCCAATGGCGACGACGACACCCCGTCGTTTCGTCGGCAGAAAATGGGTGGCGAACTGATTGCACCTGCGCTTGATCTGGTTGACGTCGCGAAGAAACTGAACCGTCTCGACGAACTGGCGAAGCTCGTGGAAGAAGCTCCTGACGACAAGACACCGTTTGCAGCCCGTTCCAGGTTAGCGATGCAGATCATGATCAACACGGCCAGGGGAGACTTTGCGAAATCGAATGAAGGAATTAATCAACTGTTGCCGTTGTGCAAAGCGATTCCCGAGAACGCTCGCATGGTGAAACGCTGGCCGGAAGTCCTCGTGGGAAGTGATGCCACTCGACATCCCGAGCTGCGGGCTGGTGCGCTGACGTTATTGACTCAAATTGTCGATCATCAGCATAAGCGTGGTTTAGGCGAAGTATGGGAAGGTCGAACGACCGGACTGCGCGATCACTGCAAGAGGCTGATTGACACGAACCAGTATCCTGCGGCCGGCGGTTCGTCGCCGAAAGGGCAATGGGCCACGGCATCGATCGAATGGGCCGATGCCCATGCCCGCGGACCGGTTTCCCGCTGGCATTTCCGCGAGAACGAAATCACGCACGTCGCGGGATACAGTCATGACTACCTGTATTTCCAATCACCGTTACGCGGGTCGTTTACCGTCGAGGCCGAGCTTGCCACACACGGCTGGCGGGAAACGCGATTGATGTATCACGCACACTGGGTGGGTGCTCAATACACGCGGGAGGTTGTCGATCTCGGTGATCTCACCAGCAGTTGGCAAAGTCCGAAAATTGAACCCAAGGTTGAATTCGGCGACTGGTGTCTGATGAAACTGGCGGTCGAACCCAATAAAGCCACGTACTACATCAATGACCGCAAGGTTCATGAACAGGCACTTCCTGATCAGCCCGATCCCTGGCTCGGACTGATGACGTGGGGCAATCTTTCGGGCGGCGCTAAGATGATCCGCATTAAAGGCCAGCCTGAGATTCCTGAACAGCTTAACCTGTCAGCTCGCAATGATCTGATCGGCTGGACACCCAGCCTCTATCACGATCCGATGAACTATCGGCAGCAGAATGAAAATGAAAACACCAGTGCCTGGATCAAGAATAATGACGAAATCGTGGGTCAACAATTTGTAAAAACGCCGGGTCGCAAGCGCGCAAGCCTGTTGCGTTACCATCGACCTCTCGTTGAAGATTCGGTTGTCGACTACGACTTCTTCTACGCCCCGAATGAAACACATGTGCATCCCGCTCTCGGTCGTATGGCATTTCTGCTGGAACCAGACGGTGTCAAACTTCATTGGTTGACCGACGCGCAATGGGACCGCTCAGGCATCGCGCCGGATAACGTGGAATCAAATCCAGAACATCGTCGCGGTCCTGCCGAGTTGCCGTTAAAGAAGGATGACTGGAACCACCTGCAGATGACGACGAAGGGGGATTCCGTTCTCCTGAAACTGAACGACACTGATGTCTACGAAGGCCCGATCGCGTTGACCAATCAAAGGCAACTGGGCTTGTTCCACTATGTGGAAGAGACGGCTGTTCGCGTCAAGAACGTGGTCTATCGGGGGGCCTGGCCGAGGACGCTTCCGTCATTGAAAGAACAAGAATTTGCGAACATGGGTCCCAAGCATTACGACCTGGCGGACGCCGATCTCAAAACCGATTTCGACTGGAACTTCCAGGGGGCCAATCCCGCCATGCTCAAGCCGTGGGGAGTGGTCAAACCCAATCAGATGGAACCGGCGGAGGGGGGACTAAAGATTGTCCGTGGCGAAAACGCGACCCCGGAAGCGATCCCGTGCGGATATACATGGAATTCGGATATTCAAGGTGATTTCGATGTCACCCTCAGTTATCGCGACTTGCAGTCAAAGACCGAACAACCGGACTGGCAGATCCCGCGAGTCGAAATCCATTTGTATATCGGTGGCGGATATGAAGATTCGGTCAATATGCTGCATATGGGTCAAAGACAACGCATTAACGGTACATCAAACGTTTATACGGGCCACGGTATTCGAGTTTCGGATAAACTCGAATCCAAATATTCTGAAAGAGAAACACCTGAAAAGTCGGGAAAGATACGGATCGTCCGCAAGGGTGATACGGCTTACTACTTGTACTCCAAGTCCGAAGCCGACGAATGGGTTTTGTTGAACTCAGGACCCGTCAGTGCAGCGCCGCTGAAAGGGGGCAATTTCTGTCTTCGAGCCGAAATGCCAACCTCGTCTGCCAGTGTGGTCTTCACCGGATTAACCATCAGGTCGAACAAACAAGGCAAGACCGCCCAGAATTTGAAGCCGTATGAATTTGCCGCGGGTGAGCTGACAACGAAACTGGTCTGGAATTTTCAGGGACCGAAGCCAGAGTTCCTCAATGTTTTTGGTGATGTGAAACCAAATCGGATGGAACCGGCGGCGAACGGACTGAAACTTGTTCGAGAGGAAAGTAGTACTAACGATGGAGGCTTTTGCGGTTTCATCTGGAACACCGATGTGAAGAGCGATGTTGAGGTGACAATCGGCTATCGCGACTTCGTTTCGAAAACCGAACAGAAGGACTGGCAAGCTCCCCGAATTGAAGCTCAGTTTGATATCGGTGGAGGCTGGAACGATCCAGAAAATACGAATGTCGTCCTGGGAGGATTCAGACGTCAGGCCGACAAATCAATGCTGTTTGTGGCGAATCGAATTCGTGTCAAAGACGATTTTGACTGGAAACACGGCTTCCGTGATGCAACCGAGGCATCGGGCAGGTTACGATTCGTCCGCAAGGGAGAAACCGCGTTCTACCTCCATTCGAAACCAGACTCGAATGAATGGGATCTGATCTACCAGGGACCAATAGGTAATGCTCCGCTCAAGGGAGGCAATTTTGGACTGCGATCCGAGATTCCCTCTTCGACCGGCGAAATTGTTTTGACAGAATTCATTTTGAAAACGAAATAACGACCGGCGCAGCCGGTTGACGCGCGTCGGACGACGGGTTCAGAATAGGGGAATCATTCACGCGTTGATCGGACGTAGCGGCGGCTTCCAGCCGCCGTCTCAATAGTAGTCGGAATCGCCTTGAAGAATTGTTTTTTCGAATGCACTCTGCCACGTTGATCGTTGAAAGTTATCTGTCGGGATGTCGCGTCGATACATTTCTCGCGAAACACTTTCGCAGTTACACCCCCTGGCGAATGCACAGAATGGTACGGGCCGGTCAGGTGACGGTCGAAGGAACCGTTGCACAACCTGATCGAAGGGTCTTTACCAACGAAGCGGTCACGGTAAGGTTACTCGAACCGCCTGATAACCTGATGCCTGCCGAAGAGATTACGTTTGGCGTCGTCTTCGAAGACCAATGGCTACTGATCGTTAACAAGCCCGCCGGATTGATCGTGCATCCGACGGGAATGAACCCTTCAGGAACATTGACCAACGCGGTCCAGTATTACCTTGATCAGAACTCGTCCTTTCCCGGTCAATCGAAACCGGGCGTTGTTCACCGACTCGATCGCGATACAAGTGGTTGCGTGGCCCTGGCGAAGGACCACCTTTCGCACCGGTTATTGTCGATGCAATTTCAACGCGAGCGAATTTCCAAATCTTACATCGCTCTCGTCGACGGCGTCGTGAAACAGGATGAAGGGACGATCGACCTGCCGATTGGTCGAGCACGCAGCGGTGCGAGTGCCCTGATGTCGTGTCAGGCGGACGCGATCGACGCCAAGTCTTCCAAGACCAATTATGAAGTTCTCGAACGCTTTTCGCGTCATACCCTGGTGAAGGCGAAACCGCGCACAGGGCGACTGCATCAGATTCGAGTCCACTTCGCGACGATAGGTCACCCCGTTGTCGGCGACGATTTCTACGGAATGTTGGGCGAATTGAAACCTGAACGAGACCGACCAGCGAAGGGAGAACCTGCACTCGCTCCGATCTCACCCTATATCAACCGTCAGGCATTGCACGCGGCGGAATTGTCTTTTGCCCACCCGATGACGGCGGAATGGCACACATTCTCGGCGGAATTGCCGGATGACATGGAACGAGCGGTTGATCTTGTTCGGGCACTTTAAATTGTTCTCACTGATACCACTGAAAAATCGGGTGGCACGGCTTTACTATCACTGGTTAAGCCGTCTCTTCATGAATTGATGATGTGTCCGAAGAGCACGGTTTTACCGAAGACGGTAAAACCGTGGCACCCACTAACGCATCTACAATTCTAAAAAGCAACTCGCCCCAGTAACGCAAATATCCCATTTTCCCATGTCGATTTACGCTACCAACAGCCGTGTCCAGCAGAAGATGCCTATTCAGATTTTGCCGGTTTTGATATTTACCGGCGGAATTCGCCGTTCCAAGGATGGGGCGGTTCTTGCGAAGGACGCATAATGACACGGAAGTTGGCTTTCTTACTCTCTGCGATTTCGCTGCTTTGCGGCTGCACCAGTAGTGATCCAATGGGTCTTCGTTCGGCGTATCGAGGAGTTGTTCCCCCTTCGTCAAACTCGCGACCCGTTTCAAGTTCTCCGGTCGCCATGCAACCGTATGGTCAACCAGGGCAACCAATCGGGGTCGGACAATCGGCCTTCGTACCTAACGGTGCCGTCTCAAATATGGCGATTGCTCAGGGACAGAATCCAGGCTGGGGCTCACCCTATCCGATGATGGCCAGTGCGGGAGGCCAGTTTGACGGTCGCGCATTTCCGTTTTTGACGCGAGACGTCAAAAAACCAAAAGTGGGCGGGTCTCAGCATCGAAAGGCTGCTGTCCGTAATACGGCGCTCGCTGCGGGAATTGCGGCATCGCCGATGGAAGATTTGAAATATCGGGGTGGTCGAACGATCCGCGACTTGAAGTACATGAATATCTACGTCGGCGGCGAAGGAGCGTGGAATCCCAACGACTACAAAAACATCGACAAGAAACTGGCGGCGGCGATGTCCGATCCCAAGTTAAATAACGTGATCATGCAATACTTTGGTAACACGCCGGTCAGTTCGCAGTTTCTCGGTTCGTTCTTTTATGACTGGAAACCAAAGCTGGTCAAGAAAGGTGACCTGGAGGTACAGATCCAGGACCTCTACCGGCAGAATGCCTTTGATGGACGAGACCTCGCCAACACGGTCGTGAATTTCATGTTGCCAAGCGGAACAATCCTGGGTGATCCCAGTGGTGGTCAACAATCGACCGTGTCAAATAAAGCGATTCCAACCGCCGACGCAGAGGATTCGACGGGTGGACTGGGTGGTTATCATGGAACGGCACACGTCGACGGCAAAAAAATCTTTTATGCAGTCGGCGTCTTTTCCGAACGACGACCTAACGGCGGAACGAACGGAATCCCCGTCTTCGATGAGAACTGGAAAAACGTCGTCGCCACCTTCTATCACGAACTTCAAGAGGCTAGGACTGATCTCGAAGTTGACGATGCAGCCACTGATCCCAACGGGATGAATCTTCTCGGCTGGACCTCCGATAGCGGCCAGGAAATCGGTGATTACCCGATCGCAGAAGCGAAGCAACTGCTGCAAGTTTTTAAAGAGGTCCCACTTGCCGATGGCAGCGGAACGGTCCCGATCCAGCTCCAATATTCCAACGCCGTACACGGCCCAGAAGGCCCGATCGATTATCCACACGGCATGGAACCACCACCTGGCAGCAGGCCCCCGAAAAACAATCCGCCGCCGAGTAACCCAACCCCCAGCAACCCACCGACGTCGAACCCAGGTCCTCAGGGGAATCTGCCACCACAAATCCAGAAGATGATCGGCGATTGGGATCATCTGGATCAGTACATCAAATTAGCCATTCTCAAGCTCTTGTCCTGACAATTCATATGGATTTCAGCGTCGCCGTAGCATGGGCTTCAGCCCGTGCGCCGCAACACCGTTAGCCATTTGAAACGTACAACAAACAACCTCGGAACGGTGATGGCGACAATGAAAACAGTCGCGTCCATTAGACATCGGAGAGTATTCGGTGAAACAGATTCGCGGTAAGAAGGCTCTTGTGACAGGCGCCGCCTCCGGAATTGGACGCGGGATCGCATTAGCTCTCGCACGCGAAGGTGCCGATGTCTATTTG
>JBAXBD010000287.1:0-7684 GCA_037142165.1 Schlesneria sp.
CCGCCGAAGTCGCCTCCGCCGCCGAAATCTCCACCACCACCGAAGTCACCGCCACCGCCTCCGCCGGCGTCCCCGCCGTCGAACCAACCGCCGCCGCTGGAGCTTCCTTCGTCAGTCCAGCCGTTATCACTGGATGACGTATCGTCACCCAGCGTGCTGCTGCCCGCAAACGGATCGGATGATGACATGGAATCGTGTGCGTGAGCTGAGTGGCCTCCCGAGAACTGGTCATAGACCCAGTTACCTGCAACGGCCCCGAAGATTCCGCCAGCCAGACTGCTTAAGAAGCCTCCGCCGCCCCCACCGTAACCGCCACCGTATCCCGGTCCTCCGTAGCCGCCACCGCCGTAACCCCTTCCACCGCCACCGCTAAAGGCTCTGATGAGGGAGGAAACCACGAACATGACGAGTAGCACACTACCGATCGTCCAGATCATCGGCATCCAGCTCGACTGCATCGGTCTTTGAGCGCCAATCCGATGAGTAGCGACCGGCGCTCGTTGGATGGGAGCGTTGCTGGTCGTATGCTTCGCATGAACGGGCGTCAGTTTTGCATAGCCCGTACCTAGCGAGGCGACGGCATCACTGAGTGCACCGTCAAAATTCTTGGCTTTGAATCCGGTCGTCAAAACTTCGGAAATCTTGTCGCGATCAGCTTGAGTGAATCCTTCGTCCTTCAGTTTGCCACTGAACCATGTTTCAATTCGGGCCGGATCTTTACAGATCAGGATCAAGGTTCCGTTTTCTTTCACGTCTCTGGCTCGTTCTTTGACCCAGGAGTGCATGAATTCCTGTTTCGCAGCACGATCCATTTTCGAGACGGCTTCAACCTTGTCGGCCGGAACCGTGGGGTGCGTTTCAATCCGGATTTCGTGACCGGCTTTCTTTTCAATCTCGGCAATCGCCTTATTCGCCTTTTCGAGCGTTTCCGCACTGAAAAAGTGACCGGCGTCAGAAACATCAACGGCGCGTGCCGCCGTCGGCATCCCCAGCAGTAAAAGTCCCCCGAGGATCAGGCTTGATTTTAAAATCGCATTCATTCGTTGTCCCATCATTGTCGTGGGCTCCCGCAAAAGTTCTCACGAGGACGACGACCTGTCGCCCCTTCGTATTGCTAACGCAGATTCGTGGAATTCGGATCACGCGAGCAATTCTTTTATGACTCGCGTCGGTTCCACACCCGTCAATCGGGAATCCAGTCCCTGGAATTTGTACGAAAAACGTTCGTGGTCAAAACCCAACAGATGCAGCACAGTGGCATGAAAATCGTGAACGCTCACGGGGTCTTTCACAATATTATAGCTGAAGTCGTCAGTTTCGCCGTAAATCGTGCCACCTTTTGTACCCCCGCCAGCCATCCACATCGTGAAGCAACGTGGATGATGGTCGCGACCGTAATTCTCTTTCGACAAGCCTCCTTGCGAGTAAATCGTCCGTCCGAATTCACCACCCCAGATAATCAGCGTGTCGTCAAACATGCCGCGCTGCTTCAGGTCTTGAACCAGAGCGTAACAGGCCTGATCGATGTCCCGACACTGGCTGGGAAGTCGGCCCGCCACATTGGCATGCGTGTCCCAGTTATTGATATAGATCTGGACGAACCGAACACCCCGTTCGACTAGTCGACGTGCCAGCAAGATGTTATTGGTAAACGTACCTGGCTTTTTGACTTCGTCTCCGTACATCTTCAGCGTCGATTCCGTCTCGGTTGCCAGATTTGTCAGTTCAGGGACACTGGTCTGCATTCGGTATGCCAGTTCGTATTGTTCGATCCGAGTCCGTGTTTCGGGATCGCCAATCTGAGCGTAAGTCAGTTCGTTCAGTTCCCGCAGACCATCGAGTGTCGTCCGCCGGATTTCACTGGGAACGCCAGGCGGATTATTAATGTAAAGGATCGGATCTCCACCGCTTCGGAACGAGACCCCGGCATGTTCACCGGGTAGATATCCCGCCTGCCACAGTCGAGCGGAAATGGCTTGAACCTGTTCAGTGTTAGTCGGTTTGGCGACCATCACAACAAACGTCGGCAGGTCATCATTCAGCGAACCAAGTCCGTATGACGTCCAGGCACCCAGGCATGGACGACCTGTCACCTGGTTTCCCGTCTGCATAAAGCTGATGGCAGGTTCGTGATTGATGGCGTCGGTATTCATGGTCCGAATGAAGCACATGTCGTCGACCATCTTCTTGGTCCACGGCAGCAGTTCCGTCACCCACATGCCGCATTGGCCCACCTGTTCGAACTGAAACTTTGACGGCGCAATGGGGAACCGGGCTTGCCCTGAAGTCATCGTCGTCAGTCGCTGGCCATTACGGACCGATTCAGGCAGATCCTTGTCGTACCAGTCTTTCATGACCGGTTTGTAGTCATACAGGTCCATTTGAGGCGGGCCACCAACCATGTGCAGATAGATCACATGCTTGGCTTTAGGAGCGTGATGTGTCATCAACGCTTGCAGATTCGGACTTTGCTCAGCAGCATTCAGCGATCGCGAGGCCCCTTGCCCCATCAGCGAAGCGAGTGCGACACCGCCCAGGACGTTTGATCCCTGTTGAAAGAAATGACGTCGCGTCAGGTTTCGAGCGTATTGTTGTAATAGATCCATGGTCTCATCCTTTCGCAAAACTACGCGACGAATAAGTCTTGTTGCCAATACCGATTTCAGTTGTGGTGACGCCTCAAACTGCGTTCGAGGTTCGCCTCATCGTTAACTGGAATCACAAAGCCGAGTGTCTCTTTGGCTCCAAAGTAATCATATCAAAAAAAGCCAGTACGTGTTCCGTCAGGGGCGGCTTGTTTCTTGCAGTTGGGAAGATTCCAATTTACGTCTCCGCAACGATTTCCATTTCGAAACAAAGAACCATGACGACAACTTCCTTGAAAGACCCATTCTCGCGTCTGTTGAAACTTGCAGTTTTCGGATTGGGCACGATCTTCTTCTTAGTTGGTGTCGGGTTAGCGATCCGCGAGTACTCGTTCGGAAAGCTGGCGGTTTCTACGACCGGATCGATTGTGGATCTGCGAATTTCCGACAGCGGCGACGGGCTGAACCACTACCCGGTCGTCGAATTCAAAACGAATCGAGGTGAGACAATCCGGTTCGAAGGACTGTCGACATCGCCTCTTCCGGTGAAAGGGGCAATGGTCCCGGTTCTTTACAGCCCGACTGATCCCAGGAACGTGAGGATCAATACGTTCGTTGATCGCTGGCTGTTTCCCTCGTTGTTTACTCCGTTGGGGTTGGTCATGTTATTATTTGCTCGCTATCAAATGTCACGAAGGGCAGGGGGTTCTGCCGTTCTCGACTTAAAAGAACAATAAGGCACCAATTTCGTGCATAACGACGCAGGCCGAAACGCTGGTCCGACTCCACCGCTGGTTTCTATTGATTCAACCATTCAGCCTGGTGGAACGAAAATGGGATTCTGGTCACTGCCAATTGATCAATTACTGAATTCGCTGAAATCTGCGGCAGACGGTTTATCGCAGTCTGACGCGGAAAAACGTCTTGCACAGACAAGCCAGTTGAAGGCTCATCGGCGATCGACCTGGGCGACGCTGCTGGATCAATTCAAGAATCCGATCATTTTGCTGTTGTTTTGCTCGGCCGTTTTGTCGTTCACGCTTTTGAATGACACGACGAATGGCTGGATTATCGTTTTCATCTTGCTGGCCAGCGGACTGCTTGGTTTCTGGCAGGAACTGAGTGCGGCGGATGCGGTCGCGAAGCTGTTGGGGATGATCGAAACAAAAGCGACCGTCATTCGTGATGGTCAGGATCGGGAGGTCCCGCTGGAAGAGATTGTCGTGGGAGATGTCATTCGACTGAGTGCCGGAAACATGATCCCGGGCGATTGTCGATTGCTCTCGTCGCGAGATCTGTTTCTGAACGAAGCGGCTTTGACGGGGGAAAGCTTTCCTGCGGAAAAGGTCGTCGCTGTCGTTCCCGAAAATACTCCACTGAGTCAACGAACGAATTCGCTGTATCTTGGGACGTACGTCATCAGCGGCATGGGGACCGCCCTGGTGGTCGGAACGGGTCGAGATACGGAATTTGGCAAGATCTCGGAACGACTTGAGCACAAGGCGCCGGAAACGGGTTTTGAGCGGGGGCTCAATCATTTCGGGCAATTGCTGATCAAGATCGTTGTGGTCATCACCGTGATCCTGTTTGCGATCAAGGTTGGCTGGCAGCATCAGCCGGTTGCAGAATCGCTATTGATCACGCTGGCCCTGGCGGTGGGGATGACACCTCAGTTGCTGCCGGCGATTACCAGCGTTGTGCTGTCGGCCGGGGCCAAGTCGATGGCCAAACAAAAGGTGATCGTCAAACAATTGCTCTCGATTGAAAACCTGGGTGGCATGACGATCCTCTGTTCGGACAAGACTGGAACGTTGACGGAAGGCCACATCCATCTGCAGTCGGCATTGGACGTAACGGGTAAGCCCAGTGACCAAGTCGCAAGATTCGCCTTTCTCAACGCATTTTTCCAGACGGGGTTTGCGAACCCGATCGATCGAGCGATCTTGGATGGCTGCAAACTTGACGCGACCGGTGTCGAGAAGCTCGATGAGGTTCCTTACGACTTCATCCGCAAACGGCTCAGTATCCGGGTCTCGATGGATGGGAAGAAACTTCTGATTACCAAAGGGGCGCTGGCCAATATTCTGGAGGTCTGCACGAACGCTGAATTAGCCAGCGGTGAGCTCGTCAACTTGGAAACTCAGCGAGAATCGATCGATCGACAGTTTGCAGCGATGAGCAACGAAGGTCTGCGAGTTCTGGGTCTGGCCATCCGATCGGACGATGTCGCTCACATCAGTAAGTCGGACGAGAGCGAAATGACGTTTCTGGGCTTTCTGGCATTTTCCGACCCGCCCAAGGCTGATGCTCGCGAAACGTTGGAACAACTACGTCAGCTCGGAGTCGGTCTGAAAATCATTACCGGTGACAACCGTGCCGTGGCTGCGACAGTCAGTCGTAGCGTCGGGATTGATTCGCCGACAATCGTGACCGGTACCGATCTGAGAACACTCAGCCACGAAGCGGTGTACCAGCGAGTCCGCGAAGCGGATGTCTTTGCCGAGATTGAACCGAATCAGAAAGAGCAAATCATTCGGGCATTGCAGCATACCGGTGCGGTTGTCGGATATATGGGTGACGGGATCAATGACGCATCGGCTCTGCATGCCGCCGATGTGGGAATATCTGTTGCCAGCGCCGTCGATGTTGCCAGGGAAGCGGCTCAAGTGGTGCTGCTTGAGCAAGACCTGGGAGTGCTGGTGAAAGGTGTGCGAGAAGGTCGACGGACTTTTTCGAACACGCTTAAATATGTGTTTTTCGCGATCGCCGGAAATTTCGGATACATGTTCAGCCTGGCAGTCGCATCGCTGTTTCTACCGTTTGAACCATTGCTCGCGTCGCAGATTCTGCTCGTCAACTTATTGGCCGATTTCCCGGCCATGGCGCTAGCAACGGATACGGTCGATCCAGAACAGATCGAACGGCCCCGGCGCTGGGATGTCGGCTATATCCTGCGCTTCATGATGACGTTTGGGTTAGCCAGTTCATTGTTCGACTTCATCACGTTTGCTGCCATTCTACTGGTCTTTGGCAGCAGCAATCATGAATTGTTCCGCACGGGCTGGTTTGTGGAATCGACGTTGACGGGATTAATGATCCTGCTGGTGGTCAGAACCCAGCGTCCGTTCTATCGAAGTCGCCCGGGTACGCTGCTGTTGATCGCTTCGGCGATGATTGCCCTGGTGGTTCTGACTTTGCCCTACTCGCCACTCGCCAAATCACTGGGATTTGTTGTGCCGCCGACCCGTCTGATCGGGATGATCATGGTCATCACGCTGCTGTACGGCATCGGCATGGAAACGGTCAAGCACCTGTTTTATCGATACTTCGGTAAGTAACAAAACTTGACTCAACCCCGCAGAATTCAAGCTGCTGATAGCCTGATTACTGCGAGAAACTTGTTCGACATGCTGAATGGGCCGATATTCTTCTGGCTCCGATCGTCGCATCATGTTATGTTTATGGGTTGCCTTGGTCATTAAATTAGCCGGCCCCTTAGATCTCACGTGACATTGAAGATTGAGTTTGGATTCCGGAGATGAGTTTCGTGCAAAATATCCCTGCGACGGATTTGAACTTACGGGAGAGTTCGTTGTCCGCATCTCGGCGAAGTTTTCTGAAGCTGACGGGTGTTGCCTCGACATCATTATTGTCTGGACTTTCTCAAGCGGCGCATGCTCAACCGACCGCGATGGGAAAAGCCAAATCGGTCATCATGATCTTCAATTGCGGCGGGCCGAGCCACATTGATCTGTGGGACCCCAAGCCGAAGGCGGGGGATGCGGTTCGCGGTCCCTACCAGCCGATCGACACCAACGTGGCAGGAATCCAGATTTCAGAACTGCTGCCAAAAATGTCCCGAGTTGCGGACAAACTGGCGATTTTGAGATCGGTCAATCATTCGCAGGCGAGCCACAACGCGGGGATGTACTGGACGACTGTCGGTCGCCCTTACCGAGTCGACAGCACGCTGATCAATCCGAGCTCGAACGATCATCCGAGTTTAGGAACATTGGTCGGATGGTTGGCGCGTCGAGATGGTTACACCAGCGGAGTTCCACCGTATGTCATCGCTCCCTATCCGCATTGCGACAGTACGGTCTATCTGACACCGGGTCAGTTTGGCGGCTGTCTGGGGATGCAGCATGATCCACTGGTGCTGGATGCCGATCCGAATGCGGCCGACTTTCAGGTCCGCAATCTGAAGCTCGATGCCAGCCTGACTGCCGAGACGTTTCGCGAACGGCTGGGGCTACTTGATCAAATGAATCGGCATGGTTCATCAATTGCCTCGACGACGGCAGCTGATATGGAGGTCTTTCAGTCGCAGGCCGCGTCAATGGTGACATCCGACAAAGCCTCGCAGGCGTTTGATCTTTCGAAGGAATCACCTCAACTGCGAGATCGTTATGGGCGGCACACATGGGGTCAGTCACATCTGCTCGCTCGTCGACTCGTCGAGTCAGGCGCAAAATTTGTCTCCGCGGTAAATGGGCGAAGTATTATCTGGGATACTCATAAGGATAATTTCAGCCGTATGGAGAAAACCCTGGTCCCTCCGATGGAGCAGGCATTTGCGACGCTGCTGGACGACCTTGAAGCTCGTGGTCTCTTGGAAACGACTCTGGTCATCTGGACGGGCGACTTCGGCCGAACTCCGATTATTAACAAGGATGCAGGTCGGGACCATTGGCCACAGTGTTATTCGGTGGTGCTGGCCGGGGCGGGAATTCGAGGTGGCCAGGTCGTTGGTGAATCTGACAGTACCGGTGCTTACCCGCATGCACGTCCGATCTCGCCTGCCGACATCAATGCGACCGTCTTTACGGCGCTGGGGTACGATCCGAAAAGCATCAATTACAAAATGGTAGACGGTCGTCCGATGCCGCTGTCTGAAGGACAGCCGATTCGTGAAGTTTTGTGAATCGATCCTGTCACAGCAACCCCGCGAAGTATCTGTGAAACAGTTTCAATGAGCGGTGGCACTGCATCAGACTACTTCGGGCCTGAAACTTGACTCATTGAGTCAAGTTTCAGGATTTCATCCAAAGTAGCCATCATCGCTCCGCGTGATGAGCATGCGTCGAAAACGATTCAAA
>JBAXBD010000288.1:0-7670 GCA_037142165.1 Schlesneria sp.
TACGGATCCCTGCAAAATCAAGGGCTGCAGCCTCATGATAAGAAACTCGGGCTAAGTCCGTGTCCACCAAGCCCTTCATGCTCTGGAAGAAGCCGCTGCTGGCTGTGAGGACCTTCCTCGTGCTGTCTGCATTGACAATGACTGCCGCCGTAGTCAAAGCCAGTGCAACCGCATCGTAACTGAAATCCACCTTTCCGCGGTGGGTGACGGCATATTGAAGCCATTCAAAATAATCGGCGTCGATTTGGGCCGCGCAGGCATTGACGAAGCCATGCCTGTCCCCCTCTCCTTCTGGGCCTGCTGCACTTGCGGTGTAATCGGCGAGTACCACGGCGAATTCCTGTTTGGTATTCTTGTTGGTTTTACCTTGGTACGCGAGTTTCTTATAATCCTTCGGCGCGAAAACCGAGGACGTCTCGTTCATATAGGAGACTTTGAAGGCCGAGTTGGCTCCCATCACAAGTTGGCTGACAACCGGGATTTGCTTGGTTTGATTGGTCATCTGGCATGACTGGACCAGATCATTGCCGACAAACAGGATCAGATCATTCGGTAGCAGTCCGGCAGTCTCGGCGGGAGATCCAGGCAGAATCCGATCGATGTAAGCCGGTGTTCGGGCGACGACATCAGGGATCGTAATAATCCCGAAATCCGCTGCGTCGTATCGGCGAGGTTTTTTCTTTGTGACCGCGCCACCTTCTTCGTCATCCTGTTTCTTCGACTGGAATCGGCCAGTGATGATCTGTTCGACCGTTTCGCTCAATTCGCTGATTGGCATCACATAGTTCAGCCAAGTGTTTGTCTGAGTATTACGCAATTCCTTGCCAATCATCCCGACCAGTCGACCGTCCCATGTGGTGAGCGCACCTCCCGCAGCCCCCGCGTTATTCGTTACTGCGTCCACCACATAAACCGATCCGGTATAGGGGGACTCGAAAGCACCTCGTCGAGCGGCCAGTGTCGTTTTCGCCGCAATCACACCGTGGATCACGGAAACCGGCTCGTCGCCCGTTGCGACTTTGAAGGCGTTGCTGAAACCCAGCACCCGTGCACCTGGCCCGGCGCTGGTTGCAAGACTCAAATCAAAGAAAGGCAAACCCTCGGCTTCGATCTTCAGCACTGCCAGATCGAGCGGCGGTTCGAATCCGACGACTTTCCCCTCGTAACGGCGGCCATCATTCAGCACGATAGCGACCGTGTCGCTATCAAGGATGTGGCTCCAGACCGTGACAATGTGGCCCTGAGGCGAGACGAGAAAGCCGGTCCCATAAGCATAGAGATTTTTGCCCCCGCCGGCACCAAAGATTTTGACGACTTTCGGCGCGACCGCCGCAATTGTCTGCGTGGTTGATTGAGCCCATGCGGCGTTGTTCGACAGTAAAGAATTGAAGATCAGGCATGTCAGAACGAGGGTCTGGATTCTCATTATGTGCATCAAATTCAACCTATGGTTCGTCAGTGTTGAAAGTCTGGGTATTGTGCCACTGCTTTCGGAGAAGCAGTGGCCTCTCATTCTTCGAAGTCAAAGAGCACTGCTTGACCGAAGACGGTCAAGCAGTGGCACTAGACTCTTTATCTTCGACAATACTCTAATTTCGTGCTTCATTTGCTGCCGTCACGTCGATGGTTTGTACTTCAAAATCTCCATATGCGGTGTCACCGTAACGGACTTGGAACCGGCTGGGGAAATGTCGACCTTGAAATTCGCTGAACTGCTGAAATCTGACTTCGCATGCATCCACGTCGTCACCCAGTGACGAATCAAAACCGACGAGCGATCCGTCACTGACCGAAAAGTACCAGCGGCATTCGACCGACGACTTCTTCGTTTCAAGCACGTCGACCATCGTTCCCTGTCCGTCAAGCGGCTGGCTGCCACGGTATGAGAACGCAGTAAACGCCGCCTTCCCTTCGCTCAGAAAAAGTTTGAATTGGTAGAGCGCCGCCAGCAGCCCCCCGGAACCGGGTGGTTCATCGATGAAGTCCGCCCCCTCAAGATTTTGAAGGCCGGGTGCTCGTTTCGTAAACTGAGCGGTGAGAGCCTGAGGCAACAGCTTGATTTGAAAACTGTCACCGTCGGCGGTCTTGCCGTTTACGACCCATTTCGACTGTGGACTACCTTGCCAACTGACAAATGGTTCCAGCCCTCGCAAGACTCGCTGCTGTTCCTGCTGATTGAAGTAGTAGTTGGCGTAGCCCGTTTTTTTGACGAACAACTTTTTATACTCTTCAGGAATTTCATCCTTCGGCAGTTCGGCTTCAACGAGCTTGGGATCTTCGGGCTTTTTTGGATCAGGTTTTCTTGGTCCAGGTGGTTTCGGTGCTTTTGGCCCCTCTGACTGCATGAGTTCTGACTTCCGGTGCAGGGCAGGCAATTCGACAAAGATCTCATGCTTTCTCCCTTCTCGCCGATAGACCAGCGGCAGTGACCAACCCTTTGGGTAGATCCCCAGGATGTTTTTGAACTGATTCACGCTTCCGATCGGTCGACCGGCGAACGAGATAATTTCGTCGTCTTCTCGCAGGCCGCGTCGGTAGGCATCTGAGGATTCCAGGATCGAGTCGACCAGCACGGTTCGATCAGAACCGGTACGGACCGTCGCCCCCAATGTCGCATGATCAACGACATGACCACCGCGAAGTTGATCCATGAAATGCTTGATCTGATTGATGGAAATGGCGTATCCCGCCCCGACGTTGACTCGACCTCGTTTTTCAACAGCGATTCGTCCGTTGATGCCGATCAGTTCGCCAGACACATTGAATAGCGGACCACCGGAGTTTCCCGGATTGATCGACGTGTCAACTTGGATGCAGTCGGTATATTCCAGAAATGTCCCGGCCGGGTACTGATAGCGATGAACGCCGCTCACCATTCCGAACGTGACGGTCGGCTGAAAATCGGTGGCGAGGAGAAACGGATTCCCCATCGCATACGTCCAGTCACCTGCGGAGACAGCATCACTGTCTCCCAGCGGCGCGAACGGAAAATCGTTTCGTCCCAGCAATTTGATCAGTGCGACATCGCCAGTCGGGTCATAACCGACAATGACCGCGTCATAAAGAACGCCGTCGTTGAGCCCGCACTTCATGAAATTGCCACAGGCACTGGTCACGTGGAAGTTCGAAAGTGCGTAACCATCAGCACTGATCAGAACTCCAGAGCCACCGCCGTTACCGTCCGGCGAAAAGATCGCGACCACTGTCGGAGCCGCTCGCTTGACGACTTCGGTCCGATTCTGCTGGGCCTGAAGCACATCGGCTTCAGCGGCGAACAACCCGCCTTCCGACATTGCGATGACTCCAACAAGGAGACTCAGCAACGCAACTGGACTTTTCATGAAACTCTTTCTGCTCGATTGACCTACCGTAGGATTCTAACGAATACGCCGGCGTCCGCTATCAGATTCGCTGATTGGTTCGTCCTGGGGAAGAGCGCAACTCGAAATTTCAGGTCGATTTGCGGTTACGGAAGCGTGTTGAGGCTTTCTGGCAACAATTGTTGACGAAAAATGTTGACGACTCGCCACGGTGACCTATGTTTGCGTCATGCCCAACAGGAATTGTTTGCCAGCGTGCCGCAGAAGGCAAGAGCCTCACAATCGGCAATTCTGGTTTTGACGGTTCGCGCGGCAAGTTGACGAAATTGATGGGTCATATCGACGAGTCGGGGTGCCACTGGATTACCGTCTTCGGTGAGCCAGTGCTTTTCGACTGCCGGACGACACTGCGTCTCTGAAGACTCCGATGCAGTAGCAGAATGCCCGAGCTTTGATTGCTGACGACACATTTATTTTATTCACCACAGGTTCAATGACCTCCTTTTTTGAAAAGTACTCAAGTGATGAATCATGGTTCCCTTTTGCTTGTTGATGACGATCCGCTGGTGTTGGAATCGATGGCCGACTACCTTCGCAGTCTTGGTCACCGGACTGAAACCGCGCAGAATTGCCTGGATGCGATCCAGAGAATCAAAGAATACTCCTTCGACGCCGTCGTCTGTGACGTGAATCTGCCCGATCAGGATGGATTCCGACTGCTCGAATGGACGACGCAGTCCGCGCCGGAAACCCAGGTCATTCTGCTCACCGGATTTGGCACGATTGAAAGCGCCGTCGACGCCATCCGTCTGGGCGCCTTTGACTATCTCACCAAACCGGTCGTGGATGATGAACTGACTTTCTCGATCAACCGTGCACTCGGTCAAAAACAGATTGCCACTGAAAGCCGCCAGCTTAAGCAGGCTTTTAATCAGCGGTTCGGAATGGGAAATATCGTCGGCCACGACTACCGAATGCAAAAAATGTTCGACGTAATCGAAAGCGTTTCGGACATGCGGACGACGGTTCTGGTTCTGGGTGAATCCGGTACTGGCAAAACAATGACGGCCAGGGCCATTCATCAGATGAGTAACCGTCGGGACAAACCATTCGTGGAAGTCGCCTGTGGTGCGTTGCCTGATTCGTTGCTGGAAAGCGAACTGTTCGGCCACGTTGCTGGAGCTTTCACCGGAGCTAACCACGACAAGATGGGGAAATTCCTGCAAGCCAATGGAGGAACGATTTTCCTCGACGAGATTGGAACCGCGTCACCCAGCCTGCAGGTCAAGCTGCTGCGAGTCCTGCAGGACCGCGAGTTTGAACCAGTTGGCTCGACCAAGACACAAAAAGTCGATGTCCGTATGATTCTCGCCACGAACGTTGACCTGGAAGAATCGGTCCGAAAAGGGGAGTTCCGTCAGGACCTGTATTACCGGATCAACGTTGTATCGCTGACTCAGCCACCTTTGCGTGAACGGACCAGCGATATTCCGTTGCTTGCCGAACATTACCTGCAGGAGTTCATCAAGCAGACCGGCAAGGGAGTGACCGGTTTCAGTCACGAAGCGGTTGAGCTGCTTCAAAGATACCGCTGGCCCGGCAACGTTCGCGAACTGGTCAACGTGATCGAACGAGCGGTCGTTCTGACAAAGAACACCGTCATTCAGCCAAGCGACTTTCCCGACGCGCTACGACGCGACGATTCCTTCACGGAACTGGGCGGTCGTTTCGCTCAGCCAGGAAATCAGTTGAAATCGGCTTTGGCGTCACCTGAAAAGCAATTGATCATCGAAGCCCTGGAAACCCACGGCTGGAATCGTCAGGAAACCGCCGATGCGCTGGGGATCAACCGAACAACGCTCTATAAAAAAATGAAAAAGTACGGCATCAGTTTCGAACGACAATTAATGACCTAAATTCTCCGAATTTGACCCCGGCAAAACGCAAACAAAAAGCAAGAAAAGCCAGGCGAGCCGGGGATGTCAATCCCCGGATTCTTTTGATCTGGACTCTCCATTCAAAAACACTCTTTTCTGCAGGGAAAACTTACGCCACGCATTCGCCGCCAAGAAAAGAATTTCGAAGATTTTGTGGAACACTAATCTGCACTAATTTACGCTAATAAAAACAAAAAAATTTTCTTATTAGTGCAGATTAGCGAAGATTAGTGTTCCCTGAATCCTGGTCTGAAAAGTTTAGTATTTTGGATTGGGATTGTGTTTTGGATGGGACTCCCTGCCAATCATCCGACACGGGTGGGGACGCTACGCTGGACCGAACGTGTATTCCGTTAATGATTCTGGTTTCATGGTGATGCTGTACCCCGGTGCCGTGGGCGGAACGTAGTGTCCGTTTCGCATCACGACCGGATCAATGAAATGTTCGTGCAGGTGTCCTGCATATTCGCAGAGCCGGTTCTCCAGCGAACCGCTGACGCAGATGTAATCGATCATTGCGAGATGTTGCACATATTCGCAAAGTCCGACCCCGCCTGCGTGAGGACAGACGGGAATATTGAATTTAGCGGCCAGTAATAAGATGGAAAGAACTTCGTTCACGCCGCCGACTCGGCAGCTATCGATTTGACAGACTCCGATCGCGCCTGATTGCAGGAACTGTTTAAACATGATCCGGTTCGCACAATGTTCGCCGGTAGCAACCTGAATCGGTGCGACTGCTTTAGCGATCGCAAGATGGCCAAGGATGTCATCGGGGCTGGTTGGCTCTTCAATGAACCACGGCTTAAACTCGGCCAATGATTTCATCCATTCGATCGCCTGATTCACTTCCCAGACCTGGTTGGCATCGACCATCAGTCGTCGTTCCCAGCCAATCTCTTCGCGGATAATCCGGCATCGCCTGATATCATCGTTGAGGTCACGCCCGACTTTGATCTTGAAGACGTTCCAGCCCTGGGCCAGGCAATCACGACAGAGTCGTCTCAGCTTGTCATCGTCATACCCCAGCCAACCGGCGGAGGTTGTGTAGGCGGGATACCCATCCTTGTTCAAGTGAGCAATCCGATCCGCTTTCGTTGATTCAATTCGTTTGAGGATTTGAACCGCTTCGGCAGGAGTCAGCACATCCGTCAGATACCGGAAATCAACGCAACCAACAAACTGCTCGGGGGTCATATCGGCCACAAGCCGCCACAGCGGTTTCCCTTCGCTCTTGGCCCAAAGATCCCACACGGCATTCACCACGGCCGCTGTCGCCAGGTGTATTACACCTTTTTCCGGCCCGACCCAGCGGAGCTGACTGTCACCGGTAATATGCCGCCAGAACCCCGCCATGTCCGATGTAAACGATTCCAGTGTCCGTCCGACAACGAGAGGAGCGAGCGCCTCGATCGCAGCGACACACAGTTCGTTCCCGCGTCCGATAGTAAACGTCATTCCGTGCCCCGCCGATTGATCAGAGCGATCAGTCTCAAGGATGACATAAGCGGCGGAATAGTCTGGATCGGGATTCATGGCATCGGAGCCATCCAGAGACTTCGAAGTCGGAAATCGAATGTCATGAGCGGTCAATCGTGTAATCAAAGTCGGCATGAGATTGGGTGGTTTTCTATTTCAGGTGGCGCATTTGCGGTTTTGATTTTGAATCGTGATCGAAGCGGGATAGTAATCGGCGGAGTGTTCCAATTCCAAGGTCCGGCCCAGCCGGCATAGCCGGTTTATGCGCGTCGCAAGACGGGTTTAAAATCGGAAAATCGTTCGCGCGTTGCGATGGCGAGTCGGGGATGCGGCGGTTGTTGACCGATTGGGGATTGGGTTGTATCATCTTGCGACCGTAGGAAAACTTCTTTTTTTTGCGGTGAACCTTTTTCGATGAAGATTGTCCAGACAGCTACCATGACATTTAACGCGTTCCTCCTACTGGGCCTGCTTACTCGCTGAGATGCGAGGTTCAGGGAACGTCTAGTCGCACCGATGCACAAGTTCACCCTGAGACCTCGCGGTCTCGGGGTTTTTTTGTTTGATGAATGAAAAAAAACCAGGCTGCACGGGCTGAAGCCCATGCGATGGCGGATGACACGTTTTTTTTGTAGATCCTTTTCCTTTCACCTTTGAGTGTGAACCCATTATGGCTGACAACGTCATTATCTTCGACACGACGCTTCGCGATGGCGAGCAATCGCCCGGTTGCAGCATGACGACTCCTGAAAAACTCAAGGTCGCTGAAGCGCTGGTGGAACTGGGTGTCGACGTCATCGAGGCGGGGTTCCCGATCACTTCGCCGGGTGACTTCGAAGCGGTTCGAGCTGTCGCCCAGAAGTTTGGCGACCGGGCGACGATCTGCGGGCTGGCTCGATGCCGGAAGAATGACATCGAACGGGCGGGTGAGGCC
>JBAXBD010000289.1:0-7665 GCA_037142165.1 Schlesneria sp.
CCTTCTCATGGCCAAAGAGTTCGCTTTCGAGCAGATTCTCAGGGATCGCAGCGCAGTTGATGGCAAGAAACGGCCGATCGGCTCGCTTGCTATATTGATAGATTGCTCGGGCAACGACTTCTTTTCCGGTCCCGCTTTCTCCAAGGATCAGGACAGTGACGTCCTGTCCGGCCACTCGACCAATTTGACGATATACCTCTTGCATCGCTGGACATTGGCCAACCAGAAGGTCTCCCTCGTCTGAATCGGTATTGTCGGCGATCTTTGCGGGAGTGCGGACCATACGTGAAGACTCCAATGCCCGGTCAATCACGGACTGGAGTGCATCGAGGTCCAGCGGCTTTAACAGGTACTCGAAAGCCCCTTTACGCATTGCCTCGATCGCCGTATTCGCTGTGCCATGACCGGTCATCAGAATGACTGGCACTTTTCGGTCCAATTCCTGCAAATCTTGCAGTAATTTCAAGCCAGAGCAGTCGGGTAACCTGACGTCGGTCACGACAACATCGAACGAACAAGAGCGAAAAAGCGAAACCGCTTCGCCTGCTGTTTTTGCGGTTTCGACTTCGATTTGATCGGCTGGAAACGTGTAACGAAAACAATCCAGAATCAGAGTGTCATCATCCACGACAAGCAGTTTCGGCATTTGTCCCCGTCTTTGTAGGCGTCTGGATTGTCCAGTCCCGTTTCGTCATGACCAGCATCTATCATAACGAAGCGTTTCACCGAATCACAAAGGAGTTGGTTCATATTGAGCGATGGGAATCGAACAAAAAAACGAACATTCAAGACCTTGATGGGAAACAAGTTGGACAAATGTACCGAATTCAAGCTGTCCGTCGAAAATGAAGGGTGCAATCTCAGAGATGACTCGCGTCGATTTGTCGAATCTGTCTGCTAATGAGGACTGGTTGCCAAGGACTTGGAAAGTGCGAGCAACAGTTGGTTGTCGGAATAGGGCTTGGGCAGAAATGCTTTTGCTCCTCGTTGCAATACCTCAACTTCGCGGCGCGTGGTTCCCAGACCACTACACGCAATCACTTTGACCTGAGGCTGCAATTTCAATAGCTGGTCGAGAGTTTGCAATCCATCCATTCCTGGCATCATCATATCCAGCAACACAGCCGAGATTTCGTCACGACGCTGCGAGAAAATTGCGATCGCCTCGTCGCCGTTACTCGCCGTGACAACGCGATATCCCGCCGTTTCCAGTGCTGCAGACGCCATTTGAAGGATCGTGATTTCATCATCCACCACGAGTACTAACCGTCCATTCCCTGACTCGGCCGCAGTGATACTCGTGGTGTCGCTGTCCGATTGAGTCGTCTCAAAGGCCGGCAAGTAAACGGAAAACTTTGACCCGCGACCGACCTCACTGTAGACAAGGATGAACCCGCCGTGGCTTTTCACAATTCCTTGGACCGTGGCAAGCCCAAGGCCAGTTCCTTTGCCGATGTCCTTTGTCGTAAAGAACGGATCAAAGATCCGGTCGAGTACCTCACTACTCATTCCGGTACCCGTATCTGTCACAGATAACAATAAATACGAGCCCGGTTTCCCCTCGGGATGCAATTTTGCAGAGTTCCCGTTCAGTGTGATTGGCTTGGCTTCAATCAATAATTTGCCACCGTCTGACATGGCGTCACGCGCGTTGATACACAGATTCATCAGAATTTGTGAAATCTCGGTGGAATCCCCGCTGACGGTCGGACATTCGACATCCACGGTCGATTCAATCTGGATGGATTTTGGCAGCGTGTGTTCCATCAGCCCGCGTGTTTCATTGACGATTTGATCAATTCGAACGGGACTTCGATCTCCACGAATACCACCGGCGAACGACATCATTTTTTGGATCAGGCCTGCACCTCGTTGTGCACTTGCCACCATCGTGTTCAAAAGTCCCTGTCGGTTGGCGGGAGCACGGTCGGAAGATAATAGTTTTGCTCCCATGAGAATTGGCGTCAGAACATTATTAAGGTCATGCGCGATTCCTCCAGCCAAAGTACCGATGCTTTCTAAACGCTGGCTACGATTTAAAAGCAATTCCTGTTTTTTGCGGTTCGTGATATCGATATCAATGCAAAGGTAGCCTTTGATGCCGCCTGTTTCGTTCTTCAACGCAGTGCGGCGGTGATCCACGATCACCGTTTTTCCGGCTCGCGTCGTCATTTTCAGTTCACCGGACCACGAGTCGGCTGTGCTTAAGCTTTCCCTCCATTGTGCGACCTGAGACTCGTTTCCTTGATAAAACAAATCGGTGACGTTATGACCAATGGCTTCGTCGGCTGTCCAGCCCAAAAGCCGCTGAGCACCTTGATTCCAATAGGTGATACGACCCGATGGATCGACGACACTGACAGCGTCGGAGACATGTTCCAGCATCTGAGATTGTTGCTCGATTTGCTGTCGATATTTCGCAGATTCTGTCACGTCACGGAGAATGACAGTGTAGATTCTCTCGTCGTTGATTTTCGTGTGAGATATCGAGGCCTCAATCGGAAACTCTTCACCAGATTTTCGCAGGGCCATGACGGTCCGTTGTGCGCTCATGCGTCGGCTTGGAGTCACACCTCGTCCAAATTGTTCAACAAGCCCACGGTGTTCTGACAGATAACGCGTCGGGATTAATGTATCGATTGAACGACCCATAATCTGATCGGCGTTCCATCCAAAAATGGCTTCAGCCGCTCGATTGAAAAGGACAATATTCTGCTGCTCATTCATAGAAATGATACCGTCCATCGCGGTGTCGAGAATCATCCTGACCTGATTCTCGCTTCGTTCTCGATCTTCTGCCGCTCGCTGACGATCAGAAATGTCACGAAGGACGACCAGCACTGCGATACTGCCATCAGCGCGCGGTATTGGTATGGACAGATGCTCTACCGGGATCGGAACTCCGTCGCATCGCAGCGCGGTTGATTTGGATAACGGCTCGTTTTGATGGTTTTGGATGACTTTCCGGTACCGTTCTTCGAGAAACGCCTTCTCTTCAGCGGGAGCTAATTCGTAAGGCGATCGCCCAAGCAAATCGTCAGGATGTTTTGCGCCGAAAAGGGTCTGACATTCTTCATTGACGAGAACAACACGGTCCAAATGATGAATAAAGACGGCGTCCGGACAGATTTCAATCAGATGTCGACAACTGACTTGAAGGTCAAGGAAGTTTCCGGAATTGCCGCCAGTCGATTCATTCATCCGTCTACCACCTTAATTTTGGCCATCTGGTAAATATTCGCCACCAGCAAATGGTCCGAATGGGAAAGTTACCATCGCTGCTCGCCCTGAATAGTGCAACTCTCTGGCCGAATTATGAAATTCCTTCGTTGCGGCACACGTCATGCAAAGGCTTGACGAGCGTTTCCATCGATCCGACTTCTGCTGAATTCCAATCAAAATCAATCAAAGGTCTAAGAACGGAAACGGCTGAGCAATTATTTGCGGAATGTCATTCCTTTTGGGAGTCGGCGAACGAATTTGGACTCGAAAACCAGAAAATCCGTCTGACGGATCGAGAGCAGGGACATCTTGGATACATTAATACAACGAATACTAATTCCCACGGACTTCAGTCCGCCAGCTCGTCAGGCCGAGCATTATGCGGTGGCACTCGCTCAAAAGTTTGCCGCCGAACTTCATGTCCTGCACGTCATGGAAGATCCTGCGTTACCAGTCCACGGTTCCAGGTACTCGTGGACCGTTCCCGATGACATACTGCCTCGTCTGCTTGAAAAAGCCGAGCACGATCTGAAATTGGCGGTCCCGACTGCGGACGTCAATTTGATTGGACAGGGATTGGTAAGAAAAATTAAGGTTGGCGATCCCGTTAACTCAATCATTGAATACGCGACAGAAAATCAGATCGACCTGATTGTGATCGGTACCCACGGTCGATCGGGTCTGTCTCATCTTCTTCTTGGCAGTTCCGCGGAAAAACTCGTTCGATTGGCAACTTGTCCCGTGCTGACAGTTCATCCCAACGGTCATCAGTTTGTCGCGTCAGGTTGACATGCCGCTGAAATTCGAAGCGAAACCTTGGCGACATAAGCGTCCCTTCGCGGCACAGAACCATTTTGCACAGAACAATTTTAAAGCAAACGTTTTTGTTACGAGACTGATCAATACCCAGCCTTATTTTGAACGCGACTTCTGACAAAGGAATCATTCATGAGACGCCACGGAAAGCCAAAAGGCCCGATCGTAATCGGCGCATCCGCACTTGCCATACTGTTCGCTGTTGGAATGACATTCGAAATATGGAGGGTCGCAGCATCCGCCGATGATCTCAAGCCTGACGTCAGCCTGAGCGCTTTCATGCGCAAAAAGCTGGAATCATCGTCAACGATCCTCGAGGGGCTGACGGTTGAAGATTCAGAACTGGTTGTCCGTGGAGCCAAAGAACTTCTGCAGTTGAGCAAGGTCGAGAAATGGCAAGTCTTCATTGATTCCGAATACCGTGAATATAGCGACGGCTTTCGCACGAACGTTAAGAAACTCGAAGAAGCAGGGAAGAAAGGCAATTTTGACAACGCGGCACTGCAATGGTTCGACACGATGAAAAGTTGCATTGAATGTCATCAACACGTTCGAAATGAACGAGCCAAAAATAAGTAACTGATGTTTTTCGCCAAATCCGCGACAGATCTGCGGACATGGGAAAAATCGGTGGCAGCATGGTGCCACGAGATTCCATTTTTAAGACCAGAACAAATTATCGTACGAGTGTCACACAAGGAAACTTTGTCATGTCGAGCAAGTTAAGTCTGCTTTTGGTATTGGCTGGAGTTGTGGTTGCCTCAGGCTGGTTCATAGCCGAAGGAAACAGGGCTTTTTCCGATGACAAACCTAAGAAGGATGTCCCTGACGCAAAACGGGATCTTGAACAAAGCACATTCATGAGAAAGAAGCTGGAAGCATCGGGACAAATCCTGGAAGGATTGACTACTGAAAATTCAGAATTGATTGTCAAAGGAGCGAAAAATCTGGTCGAGCTGAGCTCTGCCGAAAGATTTCAGGTTCAGCATGATGTCATGTATCGGCAGTTCAGTGGCGAGTTCCAACGCACTGCAAAAGGGTTACTTGACGCAGGCGAGAAGAAGAACTTCGATCTTGCTGCGTTGAAATGGATGGACTCAACGATGAAGTGTCTCGAATGCCACAAGTTTGTTCGTGGTGCTCGTATTGCCGATTCTTCCAGGTAACGTTTGTTAACCCGGAAAACGTGTTCTGTCCGAACTGTCATAGTTCGTCCCTGTCGAGCTTTACGCCGAAGGGTTATTCCGGCTCTAATTCACCTCTCACCGCGTCAATGAAAAGAGTTGGCACCGATTGCCACTTGAATTTTGGTCGCAGTACGCGGGGGTGAATGGAGTTGTGATGTCGTATCGCACGTTAAAACGGCTGTTGGGAGAAACGAGCCTTGAGCGAAAGTGTCGGCTATTGTTTGGTGGTGGTTTGTTGCTGCTGATTTCGAGCAGCTTTTATTTTTATTCCAAGCAGACGCAAAAGATTATCTCGGAACATAATCTTGAAGTGGCTAAAAACCTTGTTCCGACCGCTATTATTGCGAAGCACGCTGAGTCTTTTGATCCCAAATCTGACGATCGCCAGACTGACGAACACCAGAATAAAGCCGCGATGGTCAGGGATCTGAAGCCCGAAAATCAGAAAGAGCAAAGCTGGGCGTTGTTGAAAGCAACCCCCAAAGACTCAGCGGCATCTGTCAATGATGCGGCGGCATCAGTCAAGAACCCGGCAATGCGTCCCATCGACGAAATTGACCACAAGGCAATCCGCTTATTATCGCCTGCAAATCCTGACAGGCTGCCGGAATGGCAAACTGAGGTCACAGAAGTCAAAGACGACTCGCTGAAGTACAAATACTATGTCTACTATGCCCCGGTGCTGGCTTCAGAGTCCTGCCTGGCCTGTCATATCGAGCACAACCAGAATCCCCATCTGAAGGAAAAGGATGTGTTGGGGATCGTCAAAATTAAGTATCCTCTTGCCGATATCAACAAGAATCTCAGTTGGAATAATGCGGTTTTGCTGGCAACAGCAATCCTCACCACGGCCATGGCCTGGTTCGCGACATACGTTATCGTCAGGTACGTCATCGTCAAACCCGTCCTTCACTTGAAAGAGGTGAGTGACGCGATCACTCGAGGTGACCTTGAACAGCGGGCCGATATTCGAACGGGGGATGAGTTCGAAGAGCTCAGTCAAGCATTCAATCGGATGTTGCGGCACTTGACGACAGTTCAAGAAGATCTGCAGAAACTTAACCGTGGATTCGAACGAAAAGTTGATGAACTCGCTCAAGCGAATCTGCGGTTGTTCGAGTTGAATAATCTGAAAAACGAATTTCTGGCGACGATGAGCCATGAATTGCGGACTCCGCTGAATTCCATCCTCGGTTTCAGCGACGTGTTGCTGACCAATCCTGCAAATCTGTCCGAAAAACAACAACGCTATGTTACGCACATTCGATCTTCCGGGCGGACGCTCCTCAGCTTGATTACCGACGTCCTCGATCTTGCCAAAATCGAGAGCGGTAAGATGGAATTGCATCCGATCAAGACATCGGTCTCAGATCTGGTTGATCGAGTCGTCGGAGCCATGATGCCGCTGGCCGAGCGAAAAAATCTTGACCTGAGCTGGGAAATTGAGCCGGAACTGCCACTGGTTTTTCAGGATGTTGGCAAGTTACAGCAGATATTGAATAACCTGCTTTCGAATGCGATCAAGTTCACTCCTGAAGGAGGTCGAGTTCGCGTCAAAGCATCGCGTCAAATCGATAACCTGGTGCTGACAGTCGAAGATACGGGGATTGGAATTCCGCTCGAAGATCAGGAACGGATCTTTGAGAAATTTCGGCAAGGTTCAACGGCGTCGGGTGAGCACAATCCACTCACCCGAGAATTCGAGGGAACCGGCCTGGGTTTATCCATTACGAGAGAGCTTTCAAAGCTTCTCGGCGGCGGCATCGCATTACAAAGCGAATTCGGAAAGGGAAGCCGATTTACCGTCGTTGTCCCGTTGGAAATCCATCTCCCCGAGGAAGCCGATTCAATCCGTCCACGGCCGGTTTCTGATGCTGTTGACCTGACGATTGAACGTCCCTCCGCTTTCGGACGTCCACGCGGTTCAAAGCCAGCCGAAGAAACACCACGAACTGTCTCCGCAGAATCATCGACCACAAGTTAGGCGGACAGCGATCGTGTGAATCTCATCGTCGTCACTTGTTTGATTGGTCTCTAAAATAACACAAAATGTTTGAAATTTGACTCGTGACAACACGCCAAAAACCAGCAGGATATTTAGAGGATTTCACCGTGCGAGTAATCTCATTCATCAGCCTTGCGTTATTTGTTGGAATCCTGCACGGCGCTGAAGACGATGGATTTGTTCCTCTCTTTAATGGCCGCGATTTGCAGGGATGGATCCCGGTGAACGTTGCTCCGTCGACGTTCACGGCAAAGGACGGATTGATTGTGAGTACAGGAGTTCCCACGGGGACTCTGAGAACGGACAGGATGTACGAAAACTTCGTCGTCGAACTCGAATGGCGACATCTGAAAGCGGGCGGAAACGCGGGGTTGTTCATCTGGGCTGATCCGATCACCTACGTCGGCGTTCCGTTTTCACGGGGAGTCGAGGTTC
>JBAXBD010000290.1:0-7660 GCA_037142165.1 Schlesneria sp.
ATCAGGCCCCGTGTCGTGCGACAGACTCTGAATCCTTCGTCCAAGAGTCTTACTGGAATCGCAGAACGATACGAATCCGGGTGGGTCGATGATTGGCTTCGGCTGCTTCGAGGGATGTTCCAGGAAATGCGTCAATGTTTGCTGATAATCCGCGACCTGCTGTTCCCCCAGTCGCTGGACCGCCAGCCGGTCACAGGCGAGTTCTCGTTCCAGCTTCCATTGCCACTGGGTCCACCAGTAGATCGGGTTCCACCAATGAAGAATCCGAACGACGCTCAATAAGAGACTCTTAGCAGAGTCATGTCGTTTGATCCGTGCCATTTCATGCCAGATCAGATGCGTGCGCTGCGTCTCGGGTAATGCCTCCATATTTTCCGGGACGAGGATCATCGGCCAAAGCCAGTCGAACGTGGCTGCCGATCCGATTTGCAGAGCCGATCTCAATCGGATCGTCGTCCCGATTCCAAAGTGACGTTGTGCCTCGCGCAACTGATCACAACTCCTGGGGTCGGTGCACTGACGACTGTATCTGGCCCAGCCGACCGCTTGCCAGAAGGCAAAGACCGTGGCGATCGCCATCAGTGTTGATCCCGTGATAAGCAGGATCTTCATCGAGATCTTAAGGCCTGGGCTAAGTCGTCGAAGCAACGATGGCTTCGGCGAACCAGCAGTGTCGTTCTCGGCTATCAGTGGGCTGGCGTTTGTTGATTCCCGCTGACCGCTGACGAACATCAGCCAGTCGGGCAACGAATCTTTCGCCGTCAGTTTTGAGACATTTGCCAGCGAAAAGATGTGTTGCAGACTGACCGGACTCGCCACGCTGGCGGGGAGCATCAAACGGATCAGGACCAGCGACCACAATGCATGCCTGGCTGACGGAGCAAGCCAGCGGCGGAAGATCGATGTGACAATCAAGACAAGCACGAATAACGGCAAGGCCTTGGAAAACGAACCGGCCATCCAGACCAGAGCGTCCAGAGACATGCGATTCCATGCACCGACCGCTTCGAGCGTTGGCTCGACTAACAGTGATTCGAAATCCATTTCGATAACTCCTGCAGTTTTGCTCGAAGGTTCACCTTCAGGATGAGAATTTCAAAAGCGCATCATCCTAGGGTGACTCACCGGCTTTTCACCTGTCGACGATGAAGTTTTGCGGCCTCTTGAAGGCGTTTATTCGGGAGAAGTGGTTTGAGCAGCGCTTTAACCAAAGTCCGACTTTGTTCGCGATTAAGGTGCAAACGCTCATACTCGTCGACGACCTGTTTTGCCGCGAGTTCGACATTCGTGATCACGAAATCAGAAACCGACCGTCCAACATAGGCGGCCGCCCGCTCAATAAGCTCTTTCTGCTCCAGCGAAACACGAGTTTCGATTCGAGCGGCTTTTGATGCCGTCATGCTTAAATCCTTAGACGCGATCCGCCAGTTTTGTACGGCAAATCTCCGTACATGACAACCTGCCATTTTTCATGCGCGTCGGGGGACGGGTTTAGAATAGGTTGACCGCTCTCGCGTTGATTGGGGAGACGCTGCGAAGTCACGCAATTCGGTTGTCACAGCTTTTCTGCTGCTGCGTCCGTCCGTGTCGCCCTTAACAGGGCTGGAAATTTCAATTCGTGCGAACCCAGGGCGGCGCTTTTATTACGCTCACTCGGCAACGTTCGGAAGATCGGCGGAACGCCTCTTGCTGCATATGGTTTAACCGCGCCTCGCAGAGAAACGGGAGCGAAGCGGTGGATTTGCCGTGAACCGAGGCGTTATTTCTCGTTGGATCGTTGCGAAAAAACCGGTCTGCGGCAACGTTTGAAGAGATCGGCTGAACGCCGATCCGCCTGCGCCGCTGGCTTCGGGTTAAACGAGGAATCTTTACGTTGAACGCAAACGCTTTGGCATGATGCGATGGATTACCGATTTGACTCGTGACAGCAATTTCGGTTTCGGGCGGTTTAGTTTTAAAACGGCCAGCGAGTGAGCGTGTAAGGGGTAGGGCTGCTGTTCCAATAGTCGTTTCAATGGTCGATCCGTGGCAGTGTCCAGTACTGGTTGCCAGAATTCGGATTCGGCGTGCGGTGGCATCAGGAAGGGAATAGGGCCGTTGTGCGAGTTGAACAGGATTAATAGCGTGTCACCCACGATGTGACGGCCCTTGTCGTCAATCTCGTCATCCATCTGGCCCTCTAATCGCATCCCCAGACAGCGGGTGTAGTGCTTATTCCAGTCCGAATCGGTCATCTGTTCGCCCTCGGGCGTTAACCACAGGACGTCGCGTACCATTTCACCGCGAATCATCCGGCCCTGGAAAAATTTTCGACGTTGAAGCACAGGCTGACTTTTCCAGAGTTCAATGGCTTTTCTGGTGAACTCGAAAATCCCCTGTTCTTCGTCCGTCAGCTTCCAGCGCAGCCAACTGATCGGATTGTCCTGGCAATAGGCGTTGTTGTTCCCATCCTGCGATTGGCTGAATTCGTCGCCACTGCGGAGCATTGCCACTCCTTGCGAGATCATCAGCGTGGCAATGAAATTCTGCTTTTGTCGTTTACGTCGTTCGAGTACTGACAGTTCGTCGGTTTTCCCTTCGGCACCGCAGTTCCAACTGATGTTGTGATTGTCCCCGTCGCCGTTGTTTTCGCCGTTCGCTTCGTTGTGCTTATGGTTGTAGCTGACGAGATCGTTCAGCGAGAATCCGTCGTGCGAGGTGACGAAGTTGATGCTGGCATAGGGCCTTCGCCCGGTCCCTTCGTAAAGATCGCTGCTGCCGCATAACCGGGTTGCGAACTCGCTGGCTGTGTGGCCGTCACCGCGCCAGAACTTGCGGACGCAATCGCGATACTTTCCATTCCATTCGGTCCACAAGACGGGGAAGTTGCCGACCTGATAACCGCCGGGGCCGACATCCCAGGGTTCGGCGATCAGTTTGACCTGTGACAGAATCGGATCTTGATGAATGATGTCGAAGAAGGCACCGAGCTTGTCGACATCGTGCAGTTCGCGAGCCAGCGCCGCAGCCAGATCGAACCGAAACCCATCGACGTGCATCTCCTGAACCCAATAGCGCAGGCTGTCCATGATCAACTGCAACACTCGGGGAGATTGCATATTCAGAGTATTACCGCATCCCGTGTAGTCCTTGTAATAACGAGGTTGATCGGCGACTCGATAGTACGACGTATTGTCCAGACCCTTTAGTGAGATTGTCGGTCCGTACTGGTTTCCTTCGCAGGTATGGTTGTAGACAACGTCGAGGATCACCTCGAAGCCGTTACGGTGCAGTCGTCGAACCATCCGTTTGAATTCGTTGACCGTTCGCTGAGGATCACGGGACGAGCCAAACCGAAGATCGGGGGCGAGAAAGGCGAGTGTGTTGTAGCCCCAGTAATTTGAGAGACCCCGTTCGACGAGCGATCGTTCGTCGACGTGGTGATGAACGGGCATCAATTCGACGGCGGTCACACCGAGTGCACGCAGATGGCGCAGAGAACCTTCGCAGGAAACTCCGGCATACTTTCCCCGGCTTTCGCGCGGCACCCACGGGCTCTTGTACGAAAAGCCTTTGACGTGCATTTCGTAAATCAACGTTTTATGCCACGGGGTGCGAAGCGGCTTATCACCCATCCAGGGAAATGCCGGATTGATGACGGCGGCCAGGGGAGCGGTTGCGGCGTTATCTCGTTCGTCAAAACTAAGATCGCCCGCCGGGTCACCGACGCGATAACCGAATGCGGAATCGGTCCAGGTCAGATCACGTCCGATCCCCTTGGCGTAAGGATCGAGCAGAACCTTGTTGGCATTAAACCGAAATCCCCGTTGCGGCTCATACGGACCATGTGCCCGGAAACCGTAAAGCTGACCTGGTTTCACGTCGGGAAGATAACCGTTCCAGACGTGGTCGGTCAGATCGGGAAGTGGTATTCGATCGGTCTCTTTTGTGGCAAGCGGAGAATCGAACAGACAAAGGTCAACCTGCGTAGCGTGTTCAGAGAACACGGCGAAATTGACTCCTTTGCCATCCCAGGTCGCGCCAAGAGGAGCAGAGCGGCCGGGCCAGACTCGTTGAATTGCCATCCTGACGTCAATCTCCGCGCGGTCGAATCAGACTTTTTTCGTTAGCCACAACGGCACTTTCTTACTGAATTCATGACTGTGCCACAAACTCGTTAGCAGGTCGAGTTCAAAATCGTCTCGAAACGGTTAATTGCTGTCGAGAGTCGCGATCGGTCATTCGGGAAGGCGAATGTTGTCGATCTCGATATTAAGCAGCGGGCAGATCAAACGTCATATCGTCGGCGATTTCTCAGCAGCCTGAACAGATCTTAAGCCGATTCCGTATCGTAGCGGAATTCCGAAGTCGATATTGAAATTGTCGGAATAAAACGTGGGGAGTCAGTTCGTGGTGATCTGATGAAATTCTTACTGCTTCTACTCATGCTGGTCTCTCTGGAATCCACCTTGGGTTGCGCTTCGACAAGTGGGGGGATGACGACTTCGTCAATCCGGCGCCAAAAGGAGCTATACGATGAGAGATACGATTGGATGAGGTCTGCCGGAATGGATTATTCGCACGGCGGCCCGTCGACGTTAAGCAGCCCGTCGTCAATGCGATCCGGCCGGATGTAATTCGTCAAAATTCGGGGCGGCCTCCATTCGTTCGCGAAGGTACTGATTGACCTCGTCGGCGTGGGTCAGCGAGACCAGATGCCCGGCACCTTTGATCGTCTTGTCAGCGTAGTTGTGGCTGTAGGGAAAGACTCGATCGCGGTCTCCGTGGATCTGGACGACTCGTACGCCCGCGACTCCCGCTGATGGAGTCCATTTCAGGATCGCTTTGGCGGCCCAGCGTAAGAAGCGATCGTCGGCATCGTTCAATTGATGTAAGGCACCCCGCACCATCGGATTCAACCAGCGACCACCGCAGTTCAAGACCCAGGGTGACAGCCATTTGGGGATCATGACCAGATTCGAAATCGGTCGAAAGACCTTCAGACGCGGCGGTACTTCTTTTGGCGAGCGAATGCTTCCCATTAAGTAGCATTCACGAGTTTTCAGATGTGTGGCGATTTCCAAAGCGACGACGCCACCAAACGAGACTCCTCCGATAAAGCAGGGCTGCCCAGTGTCAATGATTTTGGCGAACCTGGCTGAGTAGTCCACGAGAGGCTCATCGGGCTGCGGCTCAATCCAATCTGGCAAAACCAGTTGCGGGAAGACAGCTCGTTGAGGTCGGAACAGGCGCGAATCGCCACCGAGTCCGGGGAGCAAGATGAGTGGGGATTGTGTCGCCTGCGGCGGTTTACTCGATTCGTCATTGATGTCTGGCGGATCGGTACTCACCGTTCACCTCTGTCCTTGGCTCAACGCCCCTTTAGAGTTGTGAGTTTTTGTCATAAAAATGGCGAGTCACAACTCGTAGCATGGGCTTTAGCCCGTGCCCCACAACCTCTCGTGCGGGCTAAAGCCCACACGACAAAAACTCATATCATCATCGACATCACTTGTTCGCCGCTCGGGGTGCGGGTGCCGGACCAAACTTCAAATTGTCAACAAGTTCGCGATCATACTTGGCCAAAGTTTCGGCCAAATCCGTGTCGACAGCGAACATGAGCGACGCCTGTCGGCCCGAAGGATCGGCGACAAGATAAAAGACCCAGGTCGTCTGCCGCTCGCCGACAACACCTTCTGCCAGAACTTTGAAGATGAACTTTCGATCTGATGTCGGGACGACATCGCCTTTGCTCATCGATCGCAATCGTTCGCCCAGTGATCGGCGGATATCACTGAGAAATGTCTGTTCGGCCAGATGCTCGCCCGGTTTGGCTGGTGCGATCGATGCCATGTCACATTGCGCGATGAAATTCCCTTCGTCGAGCAATCGAAAGACGGCGACGGTCTCATAGACTTTATAGAGATGCCAGTGACGGCCGTGTTGAATCCCGATATTCCAGGGTGATTCGAATCGGAGGAACTTTGCGGTTTCCGGGGCTTCGTTAGCTGCCAGATCAATAATCTTCTGATCGCTGAGGCGTCCTGATGTTTTGGCGGGTGAGCGAAGTAAACGAACCCGGGCCTTGATATCCAAAGCGGGGCTGACTGGTCCAAGGGCACGCGTTTCCGTTTGGACGAAGTCGGTATCCGCGATGTATTTTCCGTCGAGATGATAGGAGAAGAACCCCGTGATCGTGACTTCGGTGGTCGAACCGACTGCGGCACCTTCCAGCTTGCCGTCGAGCTTGATTCGAGCGATTCCCTTTTCCACGGACTCGAGCGTGCAGTCCAGTTTCCCTTTCACGACAGCGTCGAGTGCCGTCAGCATCTGAAAGGACCATTCGTTGACAGTCCACTGTTCGCCGACTTCGACTTCCTTATTCGGAAGGAGTGCAATCAGAGCCAGGCTGTCGGCGGGTGTGCGAATTAAATCGAGTTCATCGGCAGTTAATAATCCTGCCAGTGCGTGAAGTTCGACTCCTTCCGTCTGACCTTGAGCCACGACCAATTTCAGCGGATCAGGCAGCCGTATCGAGGACTTGTTTCCACCGACGTCGATCTCAGCCACGGCCGTTTCGTATTCGCGAACAGCTCGAAACGATTCGGCACCCTCACCCGGCCCCAGCAATCGCCGTTCGCGATACGAGATCGCAGCGGATGCCGTTTGGGAGAGCGCAGCGACTTTCGGAGTCGGCTGCAGTTTCCCCGCGATTTCGACTCGAGTCCCCACTCCGAAAACCCGCACGTCGTCGACGGGTTCTTCCAGTTTATATTTATCGGCCGCGAAGATGGCGGCTGGAGCCAGTATCAAGAAGCCAGACACAACGATGCCAGGCCAGCGACGTGTTGGGATCATGGGGATACATCCTTGTTTCCGAGTCTTGATAGTTCTGGTCCGATCCGAATTCCCTGACCATATTCGTCAAACGGACGACGTGTTTTCTCAGTCGTCGTTCTCACATTCGACAAGCGTTCCGCGGTCAGCCATGGCGAGTGCCGTCGCCACAAAGCCATCGACGTTGAGACCGATATCGGCAAGCAACTCATCACGTTCGCCGTGTTCGATGAATCGATCGGGAATTCCAAGGCACTTGAGGTTTGATGTTGAGACTCCCGAGGCATTGGCAGCTTCGAGAACTGCCGCACCGAATCCCCCGCAGATCGTGTTTTCTTCCACGGTAATGACAAACCCGGTTTCTTCGAGTGCCCGGAAAATCGTGGCTCGGTCGATCGGCTTGGCAAACCGGGCATTGATCACACCCACGTCCAGACCGTCTTCTTTCAATCTTTCCGAGGCGGCAACGCAGTCTGTAAAGAGGGAACCGAAGGCGACGAACATTCCGTCTTCACCCCAGCGCCAGACTTCCGCCTTGCCAAGTTCAACAGGACATTCGGGTCGCGTGATGTTCTCGACGTTGGCTTTCGGATAGCGGATGGATGTCGGGCCGCTGTGAGACAGAGCGAAATCGAGCATCGGAGCAATGTCGAGTTCATCTCCAGGTGCCATTACGGTCATGTTCGGGAAAACCCGCATGTAGGTATTATCGAAGACACCATGGTGAGTCGGACCATCTGGCCCGGCGAGACCACCACGATCAAGACAGAATGTGACCGGCAAGTTCTGGAGTGCGACTTCCTGGAAGATGTGGTCGAAACTTCGCTGCAGGAACGTGCTGTAA
>JBAXBD010000291.1:0-7646 GCA_037142165.1 Schlesneria sp.
CTACCGCATGTGCGATTTGCCTTCGTTCGTTGTGACGATCGATGATCTGACGGCGGTTCCGTGCAATGGGTATTCTTCTCCACCGTCGATCACAATGACGCCGATCGTTTGTTGTCGCGACTGTTACTCGATCAATTTGCCATTCACGGACGTGAAGTATCTCGACGTTGTGTTTCCTACGGGAGAAAACGAGGAAATCGACGGATACGGGAACATGACGGGGATGCTCGGCGGTTTCTTTTTGCCGATCGGATCGACGTTTGGGGTTTCGCCTGCTTTTGACGGATGCTGCTATAACGGATCGTTCAGTTCGCCGGCTGGAGTTGCTCAAGCATCGTTTTCGATGTGCTACATGCAAAGCAGCAATCAAGCCATTATGCGAGTTGTGCTGCTGAACGTCGTGCGGGGATCCGGTGGGCAGGCGGTCCGATGGTACGTGTGTAACAACTTTGATCCAAGCGTGGGCGGTGACTTTTATTTATCGCTCGTGCTCGACGACGGTGGTTACGCCGCTCTCGCTGATTCGAACTGGCGAACAGCCTGGAATAATGTGTCGACGTTCAACGCCGCGTATCCGAACGGCGATTTTTCCAACATCCTGAGTGATACCTGGCCCAACAAGATCAGCGCTGGTGCTCCATCGAGCTGCTACGGCTACAGCTATTCGCCGCCCCCTCCCGCTTGCAGCGGCAATTGTTTTTACGCAGCCTTTGACATCGCCCCTGAAGGGTGGCCAGGTGGGGAGTTTTTAGTGTGGTTCGAGGTTTTTTCGGGTACCGGATTTCCGGGGGCGGCTCCTCCTCCCTGGCCTACCTGCGGAGCCGGCTGCGGGTGCTTTCCATTTACGTCACCTACGACGGTCCCTTTTGACGCGACGACCTACAGTCAATATTTGACATTTTGCAACCTCTATTCGTATCCAAGTTACGCCGGGGAAACGCTGGAGACGGAATGTGTCTGAAACTTGCCGGTTTCTGGGTCGCGTGCTCGCAACTCGCAGGCATCCGAATTTACCATCGTTCAAGGTCCACCACTGCGAAAGGGTTGGCTCTTGTTTGCCCGATGCTCAGCATCACGAACGGGCAGGCGGGAAAATCACAGCGTGTGCCGATTGCCGACTGTTTGAGCCGACTGGCAGGCCGAGTTGCATTCACCTGGGCAACATCATCAGATACGACGTTAACAACCTTTGTGGGGCCAAAGGTCAAGAAGTTGGGATCCACGCCTGCGCAAAACACGGGGAATGTTCAGTCTCTCGCTATTGCCAGCTTCAGAAGGTGAAGACGTGCACGCTGTGCGATGAATACCAGTCTCCCGTTGACCGGCATCACTATCGATCGATGGCTGATCTCTGGCGGGATTGTTGGGCATGGTCGAACCAACTTCCCGACGACATCATCGGATTTTGCGGAGTGCCCCGCAGCGGCATCTTGGTTGCGCAGGCGTTGGCCGCTCATCGCAATGTCCATCTTATCGACTTTTCGGCGTTGGTTTCCGGTCAAAGGCCATGGGAAACGCCAATCCGTAGACGTCTCGGGAAACCGCTCCCAACAAAGGGAACGATCCTCGTTGTTGAAGATACCTCTTGGTCGGGAGGCACGATTCGCAATGAGGTAAAGCCGCTGCTTGCCAACGTGAAGGGCGTCGACCTCAAATACGGGGCATTGTATTTCGGAGACCGAGGCCGAACCGCAGTCGATTTCGGCTTTCAGAGATTCGGACACGTTCGCCAAACGTTCCAGTGGAACATCTTTCACGATACGTTTTCATGGCAACAATGCTTCGATTTAGACGGGGTATTTTGTTCGGACTGCCCATCGCAGGAGATCGATCACAATGAAACGAAGTATTTATACTGGTTGTCGACGATCAAACCGCTGATCAAGCCGACTCACGCCGTGGGAACGATTGTGACAGGCAGGTTGGAAAAGTACCGGACTCAGACGCTCGCGTGGTTGAATCGGCACGGCATCCCGTTCCACCGGCTGGAAATGTATCCGTTCGCTCAATCGAACGCCGAGCGAAACGCCAAGCATCACACTGTGATCGAATGGAAGGCGGAAACATTCGAATCTCAGCATCAATCGACACTCTTCGTAGAGAGTGACGATTACCAGGCTGAGCAGATCGCCAAGATCTCCCGCAAGTCCGTGGTCGCGTGGCCGTCTCAAAAATACTGGAATTGCGATTGATCAGAGGTCAGGCGGTCTTGGAATCGGCGTTTTGCGGATTCAATGAATGCCCCGCGTCGCTCTCAATTGAGTTCCGAAACGGTCTAGCGGAGTACCGCTAACAGACATTAGCGGTACTCGGTCAGGCACGAGCGCAACGGCCATGTGATTTCTGGAGAAATCACATGGCAAAGCAGCTCGCACCAAGCAGTCCTTTGAAAGCGAACGGAAAGACCCAGTCGATCACGGCGTGGGCTGTCGAGCTGGGGTGTCCAGTTCAAACGATTCTCGGTCGACTGAAACGAAAATGGACGCCCGATCGAGCGGTTTCCGAGCCGATTGGCGATGGCGGGTCCAACCGAGGGAAGAAGCTTGCACCGGAAGTTTTGACGCCGGAGGAATTGTCTCGAGTACTCGCGGCCTGCAATGACGGGGCGACCGGAATTCGCAACCGAGCACTGATCGTGATGGGCTGGCGAGCCGGTTTGCGCATCAGCGAAGCAATCGCACTCAGGCTGAAAGACCTCGACGAAAAGCAACAGACGATTCGGGTTTTGCATGGCAAGGGCGACAAGGCGCGAACGGTTGGCCTCGATCAGCAAGCCTGGTCGGTCCTGAGTCAATGGCTCGCGACCAGGTCGACGCTGGCGATCGACCAGGACGCGACGGTGTTTTGCACGCTCGGCGGCGGTGTGTTGCTCGATCGATACGTGCGTGCTTTGATGCCGCGGCTGGCAAAGGAAGCAGGAATCGCGAAGAGAACTCACTTTCATGCGCTCCGCCACACGATGGCGTTTGAGCTCGCTTCCGAAGGAGTGCCGATGCATTTGATTCAGCAGCAGCTCGGTCATTCCAACTTGGCAATCACATCGCGGTACATCTCGCATTTGAACCCCTCGGAAACGATCGCGGCCATGAAGGCTCGGGCGTGGGGCCAAAGCAAAACCGAATCCGGCATTGTTACGTCGGTGAAGCCGGCGCCCGACTGGCTGACGAGGCTGCGATCGGACATCGGCGAGCGGCTAATGCTCATTCACGACGCTCGATCGAGCGAAGACCAATTCAAGGCAGTTGTTTTGTTGTTTTGAAAAACCAAAGCGACCGGCCAAAGGTTGACGCCTCTGGCCGGTCTACAAGTCGACCTGCTTGCAACAGGACGACATGCACGACCCCAAAGGGCCGATGTCATGTCCTGCGCAAACCTAGGTCGAGTTCTTCCGCGTGCTCGCGGTCCTCCTTCGAGTGTTGATCGTTTTTTCTTACCCGCCTGCGACCGTAATGGCTGTGCGGGATTTAACGACCCACTTGCGAAAGGATTCGCGATGAAAGAATTCAGTTCCAAATGCAAACCGACTCGACCGGTACTGAGATACCACGGAGGGAAATGGCGAATCGCACCCTGGATTATTTCGTTCTTTCCACATCATGAGAGATATGTCGAGCCCTTTGGTGGGGCGGCATCCGTGCTCCTAAGAAAGACGCCTTGCAATCACGAGGTCTACAACGATCTCGATGACGAGCTGGTGAATCTGTTTCAAGTGCTTCGAGAAAAAGGAAAACGGCTGACTGAGCAAATTCGACTGACTCCCTTTTCGCGAAAGGAATTCGACAATTGCTTTCTGCCAGGGGGAGACTCGATTGAACGAGCGCGAAAGGCAATCTTTCGTTCGATGGCTGGCTATGGCACGGCTGGCTTCAATCACAAGACCGGCTTCTCTGTGGCTGCCAAGACCAGAACAGGAGGCCGTTCTCACGAGTGGATCAACTTCGTTGATGCGATACCTGCGATCGTCGATCGACTGAAGCCAGTCATCATCGAACATAGGCCCGCAATCGACGTGATGAAGTATCACGATTCAGAAGTCACGCTTCACTACGTCGATCCGCCCTACCTCATGAGCACTCGTGACGCGGGCACGGACTACAAACATGAGCTCAATGATGAGCAGCATGTCGAGCTGGCGGAGTGTCTTCACTCGCTGAAAGGCCACGTGCTCGTGAGCGGTTATTCGTCACCGCTCTATGATCGACTCTTCAAAGGTTGGTCGTCTCACGAGATCAAGACTCGTGCTCAATCCCTCGCCCCACGCCTGGAACGGCTGTGGATCAAACCACGCTCATAGGCTCGATGAACATTCAGTGAAAAAGGGGTAGGGGGTCGTCTTTTTGGCACTCCCCTACCCCCGAAACCGCATGCGTTCAGGCGTGCGCGCGCCGTCAAGTTTTGCATAGGGGGGGGTGTCCAAACTTCGATTTTGAAGGGCAGTATCTTCGGGACGTAGAGGTCGCAGGTTCAAATCCTGTCATCCCGAACTTATTTGAAAGGGGAAACTTTCGACAATGATTGTTCACGGGGCTTCATTCAGTTCGGCAAAAGTCGTGGCAAACTGGTCGGGCCAGTGCCAGTGTCTGATTGCACAGACTGGGCTACTGTCGACCCGAAGAATTCCAGTTTCGGAAATTTCTTCCGTCTCAGTCATAACCGGCGAAACAATTTCCCAAGCCAGAAGCGGAATCGGGGGTGCCGTCATTGGCGGAATTCTTGCCGGGCCGTTGGGGTTTGTCGCGGGAGGGCTGTTGAGCCATGGGACGACGATTTCTTCGCAACATGTTGTCGGAATAACCCTGGCGGACGGTGAAACGTTCGTCGGCGAGTGCACGCCGCTTGAGCTTAAGCGACTGCTCGGAGTGTCGGCCCGAGCTGCGACGGCTCGAAACCAATCCACGAACTTCATTTCAGAGGAACCGGTCGAGGTGGAGTCTCAGCTTCGCCGATTCGGGAGGGGACGTGATGACGCTCCTGCGGACACGCCTGTCCTAAAGAGGATCGTCTATTCAGAAGCAACTTCAAAACGAATGGATTCCGAACGAGAAAACAAGACCGACCCTCTCAATGAATACCAGGCGTTTATTGAGGATTTGGCAAGCGACGAAGAGCTTTCAGATGAACAGATTCAAGAGGCGAGAATCCTCAGAAAAACATTGAAATTGGCTAAGCGACAGATCGCGTGCGTTCACGCTCGCGTTTTTCATGCATGCCTTTCTGAAGCGGCAACCGGCGACGAAGTTTCCGACGAACAGGTGATCGAACTGAGGCACGTGCGTAACTGTCTCAAGCAACTTGGATGGGCACCGGGCGACTAACCCTCCCATTGCAAACAAGAGCATTCCGCGAGAGAATGCAAGGATGGATAATATCGTGACTGATGACGAAGTCGTTGAAGTGTTGGCAGATAACGTCCAACAGCGATTGGACGCGCTCGGATGGTCCGGCTTGCGCCTCGCCAAAGAGAGCGGCGAGCAACAGTCTTTAATAAGCCGAATGCTTAGCAGGAAGAACCTTATCAGCGTCGGTAGCGTTACGCGAATCGCCCGTGCGCTCAATACGACCGTTGACTGGCTGCTCGATCCAAGAAATTGCAGAACGACGATCGACGCTTGACTTCTGTATCTAAACTTAGATAATCACTCCCGTCGAACGGGAGACGCGCTGATTTTCAGGGCCGACCCAAAATCGATGGGTCGGCTCTGTTCGTTTCTGGCGTGCTCCAGACGGCATTTCCGGCATGATCATTACGGATGCCTTCACGGAGTGGTGTGAATGGATTCTTTTTCGGACGGAGCTTGTTTCTGGTTTAAGCGATTGGACAGGATGGGCTGCTATGGCCCAACCCACACTGCGCTCATTTTTGGACACGGTCTACATACCGTCACGGCTCGACCTTTCGTCGAGTTCGGCGGAGCAGTGTCGGATCGCGGTCAGGTTGCTCGATCGATGGAAGGGTCGCCCAGTCAGGCTGAACGAACTTTCGGCAGATATCGTTTTGCCATGGTTGCGGTCGATGGTCGATGCCGGTCGGTCGCCCGCGACGGTGAACGCCAAACGAGGTTTGATCCTGACAATCTGGAGAGCGGCCAAAAAGCGAGGTATGGCCAGTCCGGTACCAGACTTCGACGATCTGCCGAAGAAGAGGGAGGCCAAACGAGCACCAACGTGCGGGACGATCGACGAAATGAGACGGATGCTCGATGCGGCCGAAAAGCTGGAAGGAACCTGCAGGACGAATGGAATCGATCGAGCGGCATTTTGGTCGACCTTGATTCAGTTCTGTTACGAGACGGGAAGTCGGCTGGGAGCTGCACTGGCGGTAAGAGTCACAGATTTGGATTTGATCGGGGGAACCGTCACTCTCAGGAGCGAATGTGCCAAGACGCGACTGGAGCAGCGTCACAAATTGAGTCGAACGCTGCTGTTGAGAATACAGTCGCATTTAACAGAGCGGGAGTTTGTCTGGCCCTGGTCGTCGAACCATCGGCGGCTGTGGTGTTATCTGAAGTTGATCCTAAAGCAAGCCGGGCTGCCTCACGATCGGCGATCGTTGTTCCATCGGATTCGACGGACGACGGCCACCTGGTCGGCGGTGCATGGAGGCCTCGACGTAGCTCAGCAGACTCTTGGTCATTCGTCCGCACGAATGACGGTCGAGCGGTATATCGATCCTCGGTTCTATCGGCCTCAAGCGGCCGTCGACGTCCTGCCGGAACTTCGGCGGGATTAATCACAGGCAAAGAGTCTCTCGTGATGCGGCGTGGCAGTGCTGAGGCACTCAGGCCCGATGCCGCCGGCGCTTGCGGTCCGAACCGCCGCTCGCCACGCCGCGTCGCAGATTGTTTTTAGGAGGAGTTTCTAATGCCACGGGACTGTTTCCGGCTGTGTAAGCCAGCTCCACGCGGAGCGTTCGCCCCCCCCCAGTCCGATGTGAAAGTGACGCGGACTCAGGAGGAGCTTTTGGACGCGTATTTCAAGACGCGTCTGGGGTCGCAGGAAGCGACGGTTTTGCTGACTCAAGCCAGGTTCGCCACGCGTCTGACGCGGGGCAAATTCGACGTTTCTGAGGATGATGAGTGATGTCCAATGCCTGCAATTTCTCTTCTAGATGGCCTCGATCCTCCCGTTTCTCTACGGATTTTTGGTGGGGAAGAGGACGAATTCACAGTGAATTCACAGCCAAAGAGTCACCGGATTGTGAATCCGGTGCCCGATTCTGGCGAGGAAATTGGCAGTTTAGGGGACTTCGGACGGAGGATTGCCGAGGAATTCGCCGATCGGTCTGTGACGGACGAGGATCGGCGTCGAGCGTCGACAGAAATGACGATAGGCTTGTTCTACGATCAATTCCTGCGAGCCGACCGGCAATCGCGGCTGGACCCCAAGACGGTAGCCCTCGACGACGAGGCCCTGGCGTGGCTTACGCGGGTCGGCAGGCCAGCTGGATGGCCATTTCATCTCAATTGGTCTGGACCGCCGATTGCGTGCGTTACGACGTCATGGTTGGCGTCGCTTGTGGCGGAGTCAGCCCGCAATGGAATCTCGGCTGGCACTGTTGCGAAGTACCTTCGACACATCCGAGGGATGCTCAACGCGGCGGCGAAGCTGGGTGTGATCGATCGACCTGTCGCGGTCGCGATTCCGGC
>JBAXBD010000292.1:0-7618 GCA_037142165.1 Schlesneria sp.
CGAAGAGATCGGCTGAACGCCGATCCGCCTGCGCCGATGGCTGCGGGTTAAACGAAATTGGCTCGCGACACTGGACTAAGTGGGCCAGTCGCTGCGGCTTTGCTTGCTCGAGGGACTTTACTTTCGCATTGCCTCAAAAAACTGGTCCCATGAGCACCTTCCAAACGTTAAGAAAACATTTTCCTTTTTCCGTTGACTGCAGCCATTTATTTTTTATTTCTTTGTCGTTATTTATTTAGGTAGGCTGTAAGACGCGGATGTCGCTCCGACCGGGCCGAAGGGGCCAGAAAGTCGTTTTGAGAAAGTTGAAAGCCGCTACAAGCGGTTTGGCAGGAGCTACCGCTCCATGAACCTGAGGAACTCTTACGACTTGTAAGACGTCAAGTTCCTCAACAGTAGACAAACTGGGAAGAGTCCGAGGGCTTAAGCCGCTCGGCTCACCTCGGAGGAGCGATGGGATTCGAACTCGATCGAACTGCGTCGAACTTGATCGAACTCGAACACCCCCAAAAGTGGCGGAAACAATTGCCAACAGCCTATGAAATATGAGGTATGGTCGAAGTCGCGCGAACTTTTTGGTCAAATTTCACCGCGGTGAGATGGCAGCAGAACAAACGAGCCGATTTTTGAAAGGAAGGGAAGGAATGTCCCAGCGAGGACGTGAACCCTAACCCAATCGAAAGGCGAGGCTCACTGAAGAGAAAATCCTCACTCTGAGTACTTCGGATCAATTCGGTTTCGTTGTCTGTGATGCGCAAATTGACACGGACAATCAACACATTTGTGATCGCAAGAAAAGAGATTTCATGCGAAGGCGCGGAATCGCGAAAAAGACAAAACAATGGAATTCTTCACTTGGCGGCTTCGTGCCTTCGCGTGAGACCGTTTTTGTTTTCTGATCAAATTCACGTGCAGTGGCCTCCAAACGAGGCAACCCTGCGCAACAAAATACGATTACACAACCGTCTTCGTTTCATCAGGCGAGACCGCGACTGGCCTGGAAACTCTTCGCGCCGCGCAAAGAAATCACACGTGAGCAATACGAAGTAAAGAAGACGACTGACGACCTTCCGTCGATTGCGCCGGGTCTGGAGAGATCGCTTGCGCAACAGAGGAACCAGAAAGAGTTTAACCACGGATAGCACTGATGGACACGGATAAGAAACGAGAGACAATTTGGCATCGTCCTTTGAATTGATCAGTGCTCATCCGAATCATCCGTGGTTAAAACTCCTGAGTCGAATTCGACGAAACTTGCAGACGTCAAAAGACGGTTCGGGTGGAACCTCGCCCTTCCGAAGACCTTGCGAACCGAGTGAAGTTGACCAACTTCGAACCTGCAAAAATGGCTGTAAAAAAGGAACTTGGCCAACTCTGCCAACTTGACCAACTTTTTTTGAGAGCTTCAAAAGTAGAGTCGTCTGGTTTCGAGACCTCGCAAAAGGGGGCAAACCGAATGGCTCGTCGTTATTCGTCAAATGTGAAATTTCAGCGATGGTTTCCCACCGAGTACCCCTCAGGGTGTACAACTCGGGAGTCGCTTCAATAACATCATCATCCGTCGGTTCAAGGCAGGGCAGGGGCTCTGTCTCGTTTTGAGGATTCCATGCCCAGGCGGGGCAGCGTACGAGAGATTCATTCACGATGAAATTCAGATTTCCGATCGTCATCATCGACGAGGATTTTCGGTCCGAAAATACATCCGGCTTGGGAATTCGCGCACTTGCCAACGCCATTGAGGGCGAAGGGATGGAAGTACTGGGGGTGACCAGCTACGGCGATCTCTCACAGTTCGCACAACAGCAGAGCCGTGCGTCCGCGTTCATCCTGTCGATCGACGACGAAGAATTCACTCCAGGCCCCGAGCTTGATCCTGCTGTGGTCAATCTGCGAGCCTTCATCGAAGAGATTCGTCGCCGCAACGCTGAAATTCCGATCTACCTGTATGGTGAAACTCGTACTTCGACTCACATCCCGAACGATATTTTGCGGGAACTGCACGGTTTCATCCATATGTTCGAGGACACGCCCGAGTTCGTGGCCCGACATATCATCCGTGAAGCGAAAGCGTATACGGACAGCCTTGCCCCACCATTTTTCCGGGCACTTGTCCATTATGCCCAGGATGGTTCATATTCGTGGCACTGCCCAGGCCATTCTGGCGGCGTCGCATTTTTGAAAAGTCCCGTTGGCCAGATGTTTCACCAGTTCTTCGGTGAAAACATGCTGCGAGCGGACGTCTGTAACGCGGTCGAAGAACTTGGCCAACTGCTCGATCATACAGGGCCTGTCGCCGCATCCGAACGAAATGCGGCACGTATCTTCAATGCCGACCACTGTTTCTTCGTGACTAACGGAACATCAACCTCCAACAAAATGGTCTGGCACTCGACGGTTGCATCCGGTGACATCGTCGTGGTCGACCGTAACTGTCATAAGTCGATTCTGCATTCGATCATTATGACGGGTGCCGTGCCGGTGTTCCTGACACCAACTCGAAACCATCTCGGCATCATCGGCCCGATTCCATTGTCGGAGTTCCTTCCAGAAACCATCCAGAAAAAGATCGAAGCAAACCCGTTTGCCAAGGCCGCTCAAGCGAAACACCCCGAACGCAAGCCTCGCATCTTGACGATCACGCAAAGCACTTACGACGGCATCGTCTATAACGTGGAAACGTTGAAGGGATTACTCGACGGCAAAATCGGAACGTTGCACTTCGACGAAGCCTGGCTGCCACATGCAACATTTCACGATTTCTACCAGGACATGCATGCCATCGGAAAAGACCGGCCGCGTCCGAAGCATTCGATGATTTTCGCGACCCACTCGACTCATAAACTGTTAGCGGGGATTTCGCAGGCGTCACAAATTCTGGTCAGAGAATCGGAAACCGAAAAACTCGACAGGAACATCTTCAACGAAGCGTACCTGATGCACACATCGACATCGCCTCAGTACGCCATCATTGCTTCGTGCGATGTGGCAGCAGCGATGATGGAACCGCCAGGTGGAACGGCGCTGGTTGAAGAATCGATCGTCGAAGCCTTGAATTTCCGACGCGCCATGCGGAAAGTTGCGGACGAATGGGGCAAGGACTGGTGGTTCACGGTCTGGGGCCCCGAAAAGCTTGCCGCTGAAGGGATCGGTCATCGCGATGACTGGCTGCTGAAAGCCAATGAAGAATGGCACGGGTTCGGTAACCTCGCGCCCGGCTTTAACATGCTCGACCCGATCAAGGCGACGCTGATCACGCCGGGACTGGATGTCAGTGGCAAGTTTGCGGAGTCAGGCATTCCTGCTTCGATCGTCACTCGGTATCTGGTTGAACACGGGGTCATCGTCGAAAAAACGGGTCTCTATTCGTTCTTCATCATGTTCACGATCGGAATCACGAAAGGACGCTGGAACACGCTGGTGAGCGCCCTTCAGCAGTTCAAGGACGACTACGACAAGAACCAGCCGATGTGGCGAATCCTGCCCGAATTCTGTCAGCAATATCCTCGATACGAGGGGATTGGGCTGAAAGATCTTTGCAAGCAGATTCACGATACGTATAAGGAAAATGACGTGGCGCGCGTAACGACTGAAATGTATCTGTCGGACATGTTACCCGCCATGAAACCATCAGATGCGTTTGACATGATGGCACATCGTGAAATCGATCGAGTCGAGATTGACCAACTGGAAGGCCGCGCAACGGCGGTCTTGTTAACCCCGTATCCACCCGGTATTCCGCTGTTGATCCCTGGTGAACGCTTCAACCGGACGATCATCGAGTACCTGAAGTTTGCCCGGATGTTCAACGAAAAATTCCCCGGCTTCGATACGGACATTCATGGTCTGGTCGAAGAAGAGGTCAACGGTAAACGCCGTTATTACGTCGACTGCGTACGGAATAAGCCCGGTTATGGGAATGGTAATGGCAACGGCCATTAACGGTTGTTGCCCTGACGCGGTATCAAAAACAGCGACCGGCCGAGGTCGCCCTCTTTTCTGAGTTCAGTCAATCGTGAAAGGCTCTCTTGTGGTGTGCCATTCACAAGTTGATTGAAAGTCAGTTGCTTATTGGTTGAAGTCGAGCCATTCCAATGGAATTCGAGATTCTTCGCATCGGTTGGAACGAGTTCTACGCCGCGCAGTCCTGAGCTCAACAGGAAAGTCGGGTAATACTCAAACAATCGGCCAGAATACGGATCAACAAGATTGACTCCGTTGAAATTGGGGATGAGTTGAACCAGCCTGTCAGGTAGTTGTCCATGTTCCAGCCGATACGCGATCAATTCCATTCGAGTTAGCGCGGCGCGAATCGTTGTGTGGCGATCTAAGACTGCTTGCACTGAAAACCGCAGGGTATTGGCCGAGAAACGTAAAAAAAATGTCGTGTTCTTCAGGTGATTGATGATCAATTCGGAAGCCTCAATAGTCTTTGTCAAGCTCTCGTGTGCGTTTGACTTCGGCGACTGAAGTTGATGCTCCAATGACCAGATCGCGGCAAACTGGAATTCTGCGTCACGCGTCATCAACAAATCGGCTCGTTTTCGTTCCCAGGGAAGAAGGGCAGGGAAAATTGTCATTCCTGCCGCAGAATCGTTTTCCCAGATTTTCAATCGAGTCAATTCCTCAATGATTTCCGTTCGCGAAGAAGAAATCCACGTCCGTCGATCGCGATCGTATGTCGCCACAATCCCCTCGGTTGCCGAAGGGAACCTGGTGAGTTCGGCTTCGATGGACTTCAATGCCGTGCGAATTGAATCGGAAGTCTGTGATGGATGATTGGCCCAAGTCACAAGACTTTCCAAAGTGTAATATTGAAAGATTGAGCCGCTCCACCAGCCATAGACGTTTGATCCACGACTCAAAAAGCGACCCAGTCTTAAGTCCGCCAGGTGGCAATCTAAAGATTTGTCGAGCACTCCCTTATCGAGATAGGCATCGGCCTGCCTGTCCAGGGTGTCTTTTATCTTATTTGCATAAGCATGAACTGATCCTTCGTAACCGTACTGAGGCTCCAACGAGATATGTTCACGCTTCAGAAGCTCGACGATTTCATCGGCGACACCTTGACCGGCATCATCGCTGTGGCTGAGTTGTTCGAGCCGAAGTCGGACCGACTCTTGTTCTGCCGTAGGTGGCCGCGAGACGGTTCGAGTTGATTGGAACTGCCAGACGAGACTCTGGTCGATTGGGGGAAAGGTTGCGGCCTCAGCCACTCGAAAACATGCCAATAACATCACGATTAACGACGGAGTACCAATCAACGCGACAGCAATTTTCCATTTTCGCGACCAGGAATTGTCTTCATGCAGCCACGGTCGCATTTGCCAGAGTGTGATAGAAAACATGGCCAATACCGGCAGCCCAAGCGACCACCATTGCGGCACTGAAAGAACTTCGATCAGGCCAAACCAGCCCATTAAAACAACGTTGAGCATCACACCGAAAGCAATCGCGAGGATCGTTCGCTGGAACAATAATGCCCCCAGTTGACCACTTCCATAACTCGCGAGAACGCCCCAGACAACTAACCATGGATGCGAAATCACTGTGGAGACGATTGATGCCATCGGCCGATGACCCATCACATAATCCCAGGCGAACAGTGCCTCACAACATCGAGCAAAAGCGATAACGGCAATCGGCAACGAGAATGCCCGAAACAGCCACACAACCTGCTTGGACATCCAAATGGAGGCTGGAGAGATTCCTCGAAATGCAAGAAACCGCGATTGACTTCGGCTTGTATCAGACCGAAAGCCAAGTACACCCATCGAAAAAGGGATCAAAGAAACCAGGCCGATTACAAGAATTGCCACGGCATCACGAGTACTTGGGTCGCTCAATCCCCTTCGTCCGCTCCAAGCCATCAACAAGCTTAGTGAAATTCCCCCGATTAACATTGACCAATGCAATGATTCACGGTTCCGTTCTTGCCAGACAAGCCGCTGCCATGTTCGATACCAGGCTTGTTCAGGTTCGACACGAGTCGTCAGGCGAGATGTTGTCTTTCTGGATTTCGACTGACTTTGCCAAAAATCCGTTAATCGGAATTGGACGTTTTCAATAGATGAACCGTCAAAGTATTGACCCTGACACCACCGCAATCCAAGCCAGAAATCAACACCCAGAGCGCAAAAGGAGAGCACGCCGACAGCGATAAAAACAACTGGTGTATTCATGCGAAAAGACTGTTGATGCCAGCTTACCAATACGTATAGCAACAGCAAATGAGATACGAGCCCGAGGAGGAATGTCAGCGGCACCGACATCAAAACGCGTTGACTCAACAATGATCCCAAAGATGACCAGATCAGTACAACAAGAGCGAATGGCAAAAACATCGTCCGCAGATTTTCGCCCGAGGCACCGCCTAATAATACCAGCGAGAATAATGCAAGCACTGACTGAAGACCCACAACTGAAACGACGGCAAAAGCGACCTTGGCTGCCAGCGACGGAGCAGGGGGAATGGATAACGAGACCAGCCAATCGGCGGTGCGATCCTCTCGTTCACTAGCGAACAGCAATGCCCCGCAACCAACAGCATACATCACAGGAAAGAAGGAGGCTGCGCCGAGCAGAAAGTCTGATCGGATTTCAGGATGAAGAGCCGTGAAACCAAGCGTTATCTGGGTCACGATCCCGATCAAAAGGCAGCTAAAAAAGAGCGCACGCTGGGCACGATATTCCTTCCAGAACATGCGGTTAAACGGTACTGCGAACATAAAACACCTCGTCGGAGTGAAGATTCGGAAAATTTATTCAGTCACAAATGATGTCTTTAATTATTAGTGCAGATTAGCGAAGATTAGTGTTCTAAAATCCTGTTTTCTCCACGAACGAATTCTAAAAACGATAAAAACATGAAACGGAACACTAATCTTCACTAATCTGCACTAATAAGAAGGAGAATGCATTACGCTTTCACCCTATTTTAAGGCGTTGCGGAATATCGACATTAGCTTCATCGGCCGTCTTCATGCAGACGACAAAGATTTGTTCGAGGGAAGGGGTTCGGACTTCAACATCAAGATGCATGGGGTTGGCAGCGAGTTCGATCCGGCCTGATTCGTCCAGGTCGCGAACCATCAGTTGCCACTGCCGATCACGTCGCTGTGCTGCGAGTAACTTGGCACCTGCTGGCATCTCGGGGGGTAGCGTTTCGACGGCATCGAGAGTGACGACAACTTCTTGAACGTGACCCTTTAAGACTTCCAGCGATTCAAACAGGACCAGTTTTCCGCCACGCATGATGGCAATCTTGTCGGCGACTCGCTCGACTTCGTTCATCTGATGACTCGACAACAGGACCGTTCGACCGGACGCCGCGACGTCAATCATGCTCTCAAGAAACTCACGACGTACCAGTGGGTCAAGCCCTGAGGTTGGTTCGTCCAGGACCAGCAGTTCGGGCTCGTGCGCCATCGCCAGAGCCAATCAAACCTTGCCTTGCATCCCCTTGGACATGGCTTTGATTTGTTTGTCGGCAGGCAATTCGAACCGCTGGGTCAGATGCGTAAATCGTTGCTGAAAACCGAGCGGATAGAAACCTGCAGCGAACCAGCCGATTTCGGCGACGGTCATCCATTCATACAGGGCAGGGCGGTCCGGCATATAC
>JBAXBD010000293.1:0-7618 GCA_037142165.1 Schlesneria sp.
CGACCCCCAGCAGCAGCCCTCCACCGGGGCCAACCATTCGTGCAACACGCCGCAGGAGTTTGGCGGCATCGGGCGGATCAAAGTTGCCGATCGTGGAGCCTGGGAAATAAACCACGCGGCGATCTGCTTCGATTGGTGGTATTGCGAAAGATCGGCAAAAGTCGGCCACGACAGGGTAAACGGGAATGTGAGGGTAATCAGCAGTGAGTTCTTTCGCCGCGGCGCGGAGGTGTTCGCCGGAGACATCGACAGGGACAAAACCGGCGGGACTTTCGAGCCGGTCGAGCAAAAGCCGCACTTTCAAAAGACTCCCCGCGCCAAGCTCGATCAACAGACAATTCGCCCCAAATCGGGTTGTCATCGCGGACGCATGCTCCTGCATGATCGCAAGTTCTGTCCGCGTCGGGTAGTACTCGTCCAATTCGGTAATTCGGTCGAACAGGGACGACCCGACCGGGTCATAAAAGTACTTGGCCGGCAACCATTTCTGTGGGCGTGACAACCCGGATAACACGTCGTCACGGAACCGGTTGATGGTCGTCACAGGGGATGGCACGAGTTGGGTCGCGGTCAAGCTTCACCATCCTTCGCAAGACGTAGGCCGGAAAACTGCCAGCGGGCGTCCGGCGGAAAAAAGTTGCGGTAAGTCCTTCGGGAGTGATCCGCTGGCGTTGCGCAAGATGCACCACGAAGCACTATCTGATTGCACATGAACTTGCCGTTGTACTCCCCGAGCGCTCCAGCGAGCGGGCGGTAGCCAGGATATGCCGTGTACGGACTGGCGGTCCACTGCCAGACGTCGCCGTAAAACTGCCCGCCGCCTGAATCTGTGACGGGGTGGTAATGGCCAGCATCGAGAAAGTTTCCGGCGACGGGATGATCCATGACGGCCGTTTCCCATTCGGCTTCGGTCGGCAGTCGGGCTCCCGCCCATCGGGCGTAGGCATCCGCCTCGTAATAGCTGATATGACAAACGGGCTCTGCGGGATGGAGTGGACGAACACCAGCGAGAGTAAATGTATTCCACCCACTCGCAGACTGCTGCCAGTACAGGGGAGCCTTCCACTGCTGGGACTGGCAGGCCGCCCAGCCATCCGAGAGCCAGAAACTCGATGTTTGATATCCATCGTCTGCGATGAAGCCCAGGTACTCGTTCACGGTGACTGGTCGCGACGCGAGGCGAAAGGGGTTCAAGAACACCTGGTGTCGAGGTGTTTCATTATCGAATGCGAACCCATTTCCATCATGCCCGATCCAGCGGACGCCAGCCGGAAATGAGTCCCACCTGAACGGGGTACTTTCAACCGATGGCTGCGTCGTGTGGCGGTACACTGGTGCTAGTGGATTCAACGCAAAAGCGTTCTTTAAGTCGGTAAGAAGCAATTCCTGATGCTGCTGTTCGTGATTCAGCCCAAGTTCGATCAACGGGTGAATCAGAGATCGTGTTCGTTCATCGGCTTTTTCCAGCACCCCGACGACCCGATCATCGACCGCCCGTCGGTACTCATACACCTCGGCCACCGTTGGTCGAGACAGAAGCCCGCGAGCCGGACGCGGCCATCTCTCGCCGACAGCATCATAATACGAGTTGAACAGGAACCCGAATTCCGCACGGTGGGGACGATAGTTAGGCTCGTACTTGGAAAGCACGAACGTCTCAAAGAACCAGGTCGTATGAGCCAAATGCCACTTAGGCGGACTGCAGTTGGGATTGGACTGGAGCAGATAATCGTCGATGACCAATGGCTCACACAGCCGTTCGCTCATGCGACGGGTCGTACAAAAACGGTCTGTAAAAAGCCTATGACTCATTGGCGCTGGTATCTCTTCCGGCGTTTGGGGTTCACGCGAATTCTAGCGAGTACGACAAGCCTGTGACACAGCGTGAGCGATTGGCCAGGTTTGCGCACCATCATTCGGCAGAAATGCACCGCATTGGTAGTCCGAGACAAAGGGGGCATCCGACGTTTCTGCGTGTGCCGATTGCTATACCAGAGAAGACAAAAAGGCGGGGGGGTAAGAAGATAAAAAGGGGGACAGGCACCGCGGACGGAGCCAGTCCCCCTTTTCGAAGATCGGATCGGCTGTTTCAGGGACGTTCCTGTTATCGAAAAATTCTCGGAAAATATTTTTTTAATTCCGAATTCGTTTCAAGATTTCGACTCGGCGTGCGAATAACCCGTCAACACAACGCCAGCGACTGGCGTTCGAGATACTACGTTTGGATTTCATTTATTCGCGAAGGGGCGATCATGTTGAAGCGAAGCTTAATCGGGTTGGCGTTGGCTGGTTTGCTGGGAACGTTTGTCTTCGGACGTGAAGCGGTCAGTTATGTCCGTACCGGGCTTCACAACATCCGGGGAGCTGTCAAAGCCGAAGTTCCTGTGAAGTTCGAAATCGAACGAGCACAAACGCTCGTGAATCAACTGGGACCGGACATTCGTCTATGCATGCACAGCGTCGCCGAGCAGCAAGTCGACATTGAAAATCGTCGTACGACCCTCGCACAAAAAGAAGCCGATCTCAACAAGCAGAAAGAAGCGATCCTGACACTCAGGTCCGATGTTAAGAGTGGAAAACCGGCCTTCGTCTACGCCAGTCACTCCTACACGGCAAGCGACGTCAAACGAGACCTCGCGTCACGATTCGAGCGTTTCAAAGCGGCTGAAGAGGTTCTCTCAGCCGATCGCCAGATCCTGGCCGCTCGCGAAAAGACCTTGGCTGCTAATCGGGAAAAGCTCGACAATCTGCTGAAATCCCGCAAAGAGATCGAAGTTCAATTGGAACAACTCCAGGCCCGTGCGAACACCGTCAATGCCGCCGAAGCTGTCAGTAAACTGTCAATTGACGATTCGAACCTCAGCAACGCACGTAAGCTGATTTCCGAGCTGAATAAGCAACTGGACGTTAAGCAAAAGATGCTCGACGTGGAAGGAAAGTTTGTCGGGTTGATCCCCGTCGAAAGCACTGCCCCCGTCGTAACGGCTGACATCGACAAACAAATCGACGCCTACTTCGGCGAAGCAAGCGAAGCCACCATCAGTTCCAGCGTGGTTTCGGCGGAATAGCTTGATTCTCTCGGGAATCAAGCACTCGATGCTCGCAACGAGACACGAATAGAAGCTCATCGGTACTTGTGATCGGCCTGCCGACGCAATCCGATGAGCTTCCTTGCTTGATCGACAAGTGCGCCATCATGCCGCAGGAATCGCCGAAGATGTTGTCGCGCACAACACCTCGCGTTGTCTGGAATGTCTAACGAATTCAATGCGCCATTTTGACGACTACTCGTTGAGATATGAAAACTGATTTTTAGAAAATTCTTCGTAGTTCATCGTAGCCGTTTCGGCGAGTGATTTGGCCATGGCCGTACCAAGAGCTCGACACAATGAAGCCAGTTTTTCCTCGTCGCATTGCGCGTACTGCTTAATGCAACCACCCACGTCTTGCATTGCCTTAGAAACGGCCTTGGTTTCAACCATAATCATTCTTCCGTTATACAGCTCCCAGAACTTGCTCGCCGCAGTAGCCCGTTGTTACGGGGTCGTGGCGTACGCCACTTCCGTAGCGGCCGATAACGCTTCGGTATAGATCGAGCGCTGATTTTCCAGCCAGGGTTTCATGAACTCTTGTTCGGCAGTTTTCTTTCGATCTAAGTTATGCAGATTTTCCTGATGGAGATATTGCCAGATACCTCCCCAGAAACCAGCGATCGTAAGAAGTGTGGAAATAATCGGGAGCAATTCAATCAATCCCGCATACCACGGCTTCCTGCCTCGCATATTAGCGAGTTCCAGTTCCAGCTTTTCATTTTGCAACTCAACTTGTTTCAACTGTGCCTTCGACAGATCCTGTTCTTTCGAGATGGGATTTGGCTCTGCAGTCATCCACTCAATTCCTTTCCATTGAAAATAGTCATCGACGCGCCAATTGATTGGGCGTCTCGGGTTTCGAAACGGATTATCAGATCTTCTCGTGATTCATATTCGTGAGATTTGTCAGATTCGTGGTCAAAGCTCTTTCCGCGAATCGAGTTGTGGTCAAGGCCAATTCGCGCGATCTTGATGGAGACTCACGGTTGATTCGACCGCCGCGTTTCACACAACCGTTTTCAAAAACGCCAGCACTTCCCGGTTGAACCGATCCGGATCTTCGAGATTGATCATATGACCGATCTTGTCGAAATCGATACGGATCGACGTGCTGACACTCGCGTTCAAGGTGCTCACAATTTGGTGACTGTGAAGAACGTCACGGGGTCCGATCATCAAGAGTGTTTGGACCTTGATTTCCTTCAGGCGACATATTGCGGGTGGGTCAAGCGTGGTCTCAAACTGATCGTCATCTCGAAACAGCGAATCACCGTTTTCTCGTCCCCAGCGCCGCAACTTTGGCACTAAGTGCGGTTGCCCCATTGCAGGGGCAATAAAAGGGCTTGCCAGCCACGCTTCCGCGACGGCGATCCTCGCCCAGGTTTTGTCCTCAAGGTTTTCCATCGCAGACATCACATTCTGCCAGTCCGGACGATCCCAGTTCCAACCGCTCAAACCAGGCGCAGCGAGCACGAGGCTGCGGGTCAGATGAGGAAACGTCAGTGCGAAGTCGACAGCAATCCTTCCTCCCAGCGACAATCCCACCAGATGAACAGGGCCGGCAATTCCGAGGCCATGCAGCAGTTCACACAGGTCAACATGCGCCTGATGAGGCTTGAGCTGCGGACTCGATTTTCCAAACCCACGCACGTCATACGCGATCACCCGGTAATAGGGCGAGAAGGCGTCGATCTGCTGTTCCCAGATCCGATGATCAAAATGCCCGCCATGAATCAGAACCAGCGGATCTCCTGAACCGGCAGATGTCCAAAACAGTTGTCCGCCGTAGCGGACGCTAACGAAGCCTTGTGTGCGTGGACTGGTCATTTCGCATTGCTCACAGACAATTCATTTTCAATCCGGGTTTCATCCTCGACATAGCAAAAATATATTCGAATACCGCTGAATTGCAGCAACGTGATTACCGCAGCAGCGATAACAGATACGATTTTCATTTCGAGTTGACGATAGTCGTGTGGCGGATGACAGCGAGAAAACGGTGACCCAGTTTGCGTCTACAGTAGTTGAGAAACAGGGACGATTGAATTTTTATACCGGATCATGGTAGCAGAAGTCGGGGCTGTCATACGAGTGTCTTTCGTCTTGGGTCATAACTGGATTTGTGACCGTTTTATTTTCCCACAGGCTCCTCACGAGATCGGTTCCAAAAAAATTGAATGTCATCAAGTCATGACACGACACGCGAATCGCAAAACTACAGCTGCGACAACGAATGCCGCAGAATTTCCAGCTTACACGACCTAGCTACGATTTATTACTATTCTAAAGCCGGTAGGCTCATCATTTATGTTTGCATTATCGCAGAATGCTCGACACGCGGATCGACACTCATTCGCTGGAGAAGCATAATCCCCACCTCGGACCAATTTCATTAATCCATCTTCGGCAGACTGCATCGGATTTACGATTTCGTTTTCGTCGTATCGTCGGAATTCATCACGACACCATTCCGCGACATTGCCGTAAAGGTCATAGATTCCCCAAGGGTTTGCCTGGCGTGTCGCGACCGGATGTGGAATCCCACCGCTATTGGACGCATACCAAGCGAATTCGTCCAACAAGCTTTCATCTTCGCCAAAGTACCAGCGTTCAGTTGTGCCTGCGCGACAGGCGTACTCCCACTGTGCTTCAGTGGGGAGTTCAATGTTCGCGCTTCCTATGTTCGGCACAATTTCGCGCAGGAGATGTGTAGCCTTAGAGCAAAACATCCGCGATTGACTCCATGTGGCACCGACTACTGGATGATCACTTCGGCCAGTCTCCTCCCGCGGCGTCGACGGTCGCGACATTATTCGTTGCATTTGATGGAGCGTTACTGGGGTTGTCGCAATCCAAAAGCCTCGTGTGATTTTAATTTTCTGGCGAGGCTGCTCAATTGTCGGCAAACTGTTCGATTTTTCACTTCCAACAACGCCAACTCCCGGCGGGCACCACACCATTTCAAAAGCGCAATCAGAGGTCAATGACAGGGCTAGCGGTGCACCTGCCGGCTTTGTGGTATCGAAGCCTAATGGGTCAGTACTCATGATCTTCTTGATAATTCTGCTTGCCATCATCTGTAAAAGTATACTTCTGCTTTTTGGAACGAACCGTCAATACTTTGCGGTGACGCATCGTAGTCAATTCGAGCCCTTGTATAGCCGCTTCGTTGTGCCATCTTCCCGGTGAACGTTTGCAACGCTGCTTCCTCAGGCGTCAGTCCTTGGCGGATAAGACTGTTAAAAGTTGCAAGGTTGTCACCGCTGTACCACAGGCCGCGGACGCCTCGGACTGGACCGGAACCCGCGCGAAACTCACCGATAATTGCGTCAAACACTTCCCCACCACGAATCGTTGTGTTCGCCTCTTTGGTATAGATCGCAAGTTTTACGTAGCCCTCGCTGTCGAGTTCGCCAAGCCCGATCGTCTCGCGTGTAGCTGGATCTTCAACAGTGACATTGCTTTCAGTACGAGTTACTTTTAGTCGCAGGTCTTGTCTCGGCCGGACGATTTCGGGTCGATTCGGCTCTTGGGGTTTGATTTCCCGAATTTCAGGGCGAAAAGGCCGGGTCGTTGAACGTGTACGTCCAATTTGACGACGCATCCACCTTCCAGCACCACGAATTCCCCGACCGATTCCCCGCCCGACTTCGCCGACGTCTCGCAAAAGCCCCTTCCAAGCAGTGCGTAATCCCCCGCCACGGACGAATCGCCATGCTCCACGGACCATCAATAGTGTAGCTGCGAGTTGGACGAGCCCCTGGCCAAACAAATGGCCGCGGTCGTAAGGGCTAAGTCCCTTCGCTGCGAATGAACGGTAAATGTCGGTCAGGCCTGTCAAATCCAACAGCGCCAGGCCGAAGGTACCCAAACCACCTTTCTTGCCCGCTGCTACCCGGGCCTGGTATGCCTTATAGACGCCGTAAGCAAGTAAGGCCAAACCTGCGATCAGTACAACCGCCCCGGCAATCGGCACCGAGATCGTAAGCGCAATCAAGGCGAATGCGAGTTCGAAAGCAGCGAAAACGGCGAAGATTAGTCGGGCCGTCGCCAAAATACCGACAATGACGCCAGCAATGATTGAGACAATATCTCTCAGAGTCGCAAGAACTGGGTGATCGTATTCCCATGCAGCATCTTCAGCTGCTTTTTGCATAGCTGGATCAAGATTGCCGAGCGCTTCATCATTTTTTGCTATCCCCTGACTGACCGCATTGACGATTTCCGCCGCTGCTGAGTGCAAGGTTTGGCCGAACTCACGCGCGAGATCCTTACTGACCTGCCCCAGGTTTTCGCCCGTTTTCGTTTCGATCTCGGTCAAGCCTTCGTCCATGGCGAGCCGTATCTCGTCAAAGGCCGAATCAATGCCCTTCACGAATTCTGAAAGGGCTGAATCATTCGCTTCACTTACGCCCTGGGTGCCCTGAGCAGCTTGCTGTTCAATCCCTTGTAATGCCTCATTGGCAGCAGTTTCCGCCACTTGGAAATTGTCGTTTATACCGACATCTGCCTGATGTAGCCCGCTG
>JBAXBD010000294.1:0-7607 GCA_037142165.1 Schlesneria sp.
ATCCCAAGCTGTCTTGTCCGATGGAGCCGGCATTCCTGGCGTATCGGGCGAAGCGAAAGTTAACGCCCCTGCACGACCAGGCTTGAGCGTCGGACGCAACGCGAAACTCCCTGGCGTCGTCCCCTGAGCGGTCGACGAAGGGTTCTGCCCAAGGGGCGGCAATTGATAGGAACGATCGGTCTTGGCAGTCGACATCAGCATCTCTCTTCGATTCAGCCACTCGGGCGTAATCTTTAGGTTTCTTTCAAGCTCCGCACAGGCATCCCCCAAATACGAAACAAGACAGGGGAGTCCGGAATTGCCTCTTTTGCACCATTCTATAGTAGTCCATCGTCAGCCACTTTTCAAAAGGGCCTTTCGAGTCGACATTGTTCTCAAACGCCGACCCACAATCAAACAAAGTCATTTCGCTGAATCCACCGAACTATCTGGGCAGAAATACGTTGAGACAAAACCCGGAGAGCTGATTCAATTCAGAAACCCACCCAAGTGTCGGCCCGAAGTCAAATTCCGCAAAACTCGTCTTGGCGGAAACTCGTGTTTGTACTAATTTCCCGTTCTCTCCCTATACGACATTCATGATGGCTTTTTCCGCTGGAGGTTCCTGGCGATGGTTTCGTCTCGAACGATCCTGACGTGTGCCCTCGTGTGTTCGATCATGTCGAACTTGGGCTGCGCCAGCTTTTGGCATGACTTAAAACCGCACCGTTTGAATCGCCTGAATCGAGGACCAGCCCCATCGCTGGACCCCGAATTCAGTCATCGAACAGGCTCAAACAAAACGCAACTGGTAAAACGGACGACACCGCGAAAGGCTCCTACGCTTTCCGCGAATAGTGCCGAAATTGCCACCGTGCGTGCTCAAAACCCTGAGCGATAGCATTCGTTACACAGCGTCAGTCGTTTTTAACGGTCAGTAGCGTCTCCAGGTGACACGCGACTGATTCCGCCAGTCGCTGTACGTGGTAACCTCCTTCCAGACAGCTCACAATTCGCCCCTGGCTGTAAGTCTTAGCGACCTGCATGACCATTCGGGTCAGGGTTTCAAAGTCCTCGGTCTCTAACCCAAGAGAACCGATCGGGTCTTGCGCATGCGCATCGAAACCAGCACTGATCAGCACCATCTGTGGCTGACATTTTTTCGCCGCATCGATTAACAATGATTCAAACCGTGTCAGATAGTCCTTCCGGGATGTTCCAAACGCGACTGGCAGATTGAACTTGGTGCCAAGCCCTTTTCCCGTTCCCGTTTCATCTTTCGCCCCTGTCCCCGGATAGAAGGGTGACCGATGCGCCGAGAGAAACCAGACATCGTCCCGTTCATAAAAAATATCTTGCGTCCCATTCCCATGATGGACATCCCAGTCAACCACGAGAACTCGCTCCAGGTGATGGTGTTTCACCGCATGATCCGCCGCCAATGCAATGTTGTTGAATAAGCAAAACCCCATCGCCTCGTGTACAAGGGCATGATGCCCAGGTGGCCTGACAAGACAGAGTGCCTGCTTGTCTGCTCCCTTCATCACGGCATCGACCGCTGCGATGGCCGTTCCCGCTGCACGACACGCGACATCGTAAGATTTCGGCGACATGAACGTATCACCTTCGATCCAGCCTCCACCTTCTTTGGCATACTGGGCGACCCGGCCGACATACATCCCGCCATGGATTTTCGAAAGCTCATCGACCGTCGCGACGCGGGTCTGGGCCGACTGACACTTCGCCGCCAGGCCCGTTCGCATCAGCTCTTCCCGGATCGCCACCAGTCGTTCGGGGCGTTCGCGATGAGTCCCCGTTTCGTGATCCAGGAATCGATCATCGGTATAGAGAATCGTCATCGTCTGTTCTTTCGAGTGATTCGTGTTAAAACTCTTGCGTCGCGTTGATATCTTATGACTGAGTCAGTCGACTGAGTTGATCGGAGCAGCGAAACCGCCATTCATAGAATCCATCATGCAGCTCGCCCAAAGAAATCCCTCCCTGAATTGGGAACCACTCCCACTCGACTCATCCGGGCAACATGTCGCATGGGTCTGGTTTCGCCCCGCAGCAGTCCCTTTTGGACTGATGTTCGTCATTCCTCCCACGGTATTCGCCGATCCCCAACTTGCCGCAGGATTATCGGTGCGGCAATTGATCCTGGCAACCGGTCTTGATGAAGAGCGCATTTTATACTGGACATTCAATGGGTTAAGTTTTGATACGGCAGGGGGAACTTCTCCCATGCTCGATCAACCGCTTCCGCCACCACCTCCTGGTACGAACATCAACATTTCCGTCTGGATCGAACCAGCGCAGTCTTTCAACATTTCACCGATGGCGACAGCGGCGCCAACCGCCGCAATCGGCCAACAAACATATGCCACTGGCGGAACGGCTTCGGGATCTGATGCGCGGTCACTCGAAGCCATCGATTCACATTGGGGTGCCATTCTTCAAATGGAAGTCCGCATCGCATCCATTCGAAAGGAACTCGGTGGAAATATCTCACGTTTGAATTCGCTGAATCGTGACTTGAACTCCGACGAACGACGGACCTGCGACAGCAAAGATCTTCAAGCCTGGACCGACGCCCGCCGCTGGCTGCGTGACTCCATTTCATCACTGTCCCGATCTGTCAAGGAAATCGACACCGGCATCACCAGTGGCGCCGGTCAACGACACAAATTCGAAGAGATCTATCGAAAATACGTCATTCCAAAAGTCCCATTTGCCGGGGTGGCCCAGTCTGTCAACGAATTCGAATCGTATCGAAAAACCATGCAAAACGTGTTGTCAGCCGCACAAGCCAGCATCGCCAAATCAGGCCGCGAAGCCGAATCGCGAGCCAACGCGGTCCTGGCACGCGTCACCGCCAAAATGCGTTCAATCCGACGCAAGGATTAAGTCGGCTCTTCGTCGCATGGTCGTCAGCCCGTGCGACAAAACATGCCATCCAAGCCAGAAGGCTTCCCGATACCAAAAGTCACTTTCTTCGATCGACTCCGCCGCGTACCAAACAACAGAAACCCGGAAAGCAGCGTCAACGGAATAACGATTGACGGGTAGGCAACGATCCAGATTTTCAACGCTTCCAACGTCGTTCCTTTTTCGATGTATACCGAAATCTTTCGAACTCCAAGCCAGTCAGATTCCCACGGCTTGGAGTTCCACTCGAATGGATAGGCACCGTTGCGGTTATTCGAGTGAAATGTCTGGCATTTAAACTTGCCAACCCCAACCGTGAACCTTGGCACCACACGGATTTCGCGTACTCCAGTCCAGCCAATCCCCGCAGGACACGAATACACGACATGTAACGTTTGCGTGTCCTTCACAAACTCGATCTGATCAACCTCATTGAAACTCCTGATCCAACCCGCCATGAAGGCGAGCGCCACGAGCAAAGTCACCGCCCCCACCTTGCGTCGCCATCCGTGAAAGAATTCGCCCATGACAAAGCTCGTTTCAGGCGGTCAAATCATTTTGTATTTTCACGACGCCAAAGAGCACTCGCCGACGCCATCTTCGGCGGATAAACGAGCTTGGGTCATTAACTCAAATTAATTCAAAACAAGAAGAAAAACCAATTTTGCCACAGATGCACACTGATTCGAACAGATAAAACGAAAACAATCAAAAACGCAAAAAACATGCCTTAGGGGTTAAACTGTCGATGACCAGAATTTGCATCTATCTGTGTGATTCTGTGTGCATCTGTGCTGTGGCCAATACTCTTTTTTCCTGCCCTCGCTAATTCGACTTTTACATCTCAAGTCTGTGGCTTAAGCCAATATTGGTTTAACCACTTCGCCATGCACGTCCGTTAAACGATAATCCCGGCCCTGGAAACGATACGTCAACTGAGTGTGATCAAAGCCCAGCAGATGCATGATTGTCGCTTGCAGATCGTGAATGTGAACCTTGTCTTTGGCGATCGAAAAACCAAGTTCGTCAGATTCGCCATGTGAATATCCACCCTTCACACCGCCACCGGCCATCCACATGCTATAGCAGTCTGGAAAATGGTCTCGACCGAGATTCGCACTGGCGGCTGTTCGGCCTTCGCGGAACGGAGTGCGACCGAACTCGCCGCCGCAAATGATCAATGTATCCTTCAGCATGTCTCGCTGTTTCAAGTCCTTGATCAGAGCCGCGACCGGCTTGTCCATCGTTGCACATTTGTTGGTCAAGCCATCGGTCAAAGCTTCGCCTGGACCTGTTCCGTGGAAGTCCCAACCCCAGTCGAACAGTTGCACGTAGCGGACACCTTGTTCACAAAGGCGACGAGCCAGCAAGCAGTTGTTCGCGAAACTGGAAGCACCCGGCTGAGCACCGTATGACTCGATCGTCTCTTTCGTCTCTTTCGTAATATCCATCACTTCGGGGACCGACATCTGCATCCGGAACGCCAGTTCGTACTGCGCGATCCGGGTCAAGGTTTCAGGATGCCCAAGTTCAGCCGCCTGCATCTCGTTCAGGTCGTGCAGGGCGTCGAGTGTCTCACGACGCAGACTTCGCGACATTCCCGAGGGATCGGAGGCAAACAGCACGGGATCACCCTTGGACCGGCACTGCACTCCTTGATACACCGATGGCAGAAAGCCGCTTCCGTACGAGTTCTTGCCGCCGTTCGGCTGCACGCCGCTCGAAATCAACACCACGAAACCGGGCAGGTTTTCGTTTTCGGTCCCCAGTCCGTACGTGGCCCACGCCCCCATCGACGGACGACCCGGTCTTGCCGAACCGGTATACAGCAACAGTTCGGCAGGGGCATGATTGAACTGCTCGGTAAACATCGACTTGATGACGCACATCTCATCGGCAACCGTCTGCAGGTTTGGCAATGCGTCCGATAGCCAGACACCACCCTGACCATACTGTTTAAATTGTCGTGGAGTCCCCAGCAACTTAGGAGTTCCCGAGGTGAAAGCAAACCTCTTTCCCTTGATGAAGGAATCAGGAGCATCCTGCCCGCTCATCTTCACCAGTTCGGGCTTGTAGTCGTAAAGATCGAGATGCGGCGGCGAACCGGTCAGATGCAAATAGATCACCCGCTTGGCTTTGGCCGGGAAGGGGGGCAACTTCGGGGCGAGTGGATTCACCACGGATGATGTTGAGGCAGACGACGTGGTTCCCAACAATGACGACAGAGCCAACGAACCGACACCCAGTTGCGCGTCACGTAAAAACTGTCGGCGAGTCTGGTTCTGCAAATGATCAAATTGCGGATTATTCATTGTTATCAAGCCCTTCAAATATCGAAAACCCAGGCGAGCCGGGCGGCGTTATCCCCCGGACTCTTCTCGTTTTATCTACGCACTACTTTCTCATCACGACTCTCCGCCGTTTCAGCCCGACCCCGACCTCTTATTTTGTTTTTCAGTGATTTACGGTCGCTTCCCAGCATCGTCATCATTTACGCTTCATCGAGTTTGAAACATGACTTCCGAGCCATGTTTCAAAAGTTTCTTCAAAGTAGCCATCATCGCTCCGCGTGATGAGCATGCGTCGGAAACGATTCAAGCGTTGCCTTAGCATCGGGACGGATACTTCATTTGAATTCCTCATTTGAAAACAAGCTGAATGGTATTCGTCTGATTCTCGAACAAGGCTCATCACGCGGAGCGGCTGTCAGTTTTTGTAGTGTGGGCTTTAGCCCGCACAAGATGTTGTGTTGCAAGGGCTGAAGCCCGTGCGACGGGCAGTGGCTCGCCATTCTCACCTTACAAAAACTGACAAACTCGGAGCGATGATGGCTACTTTAGTCTGAGGCAACGCCTCGCTGAAGTTTTCTTCGATGCAGTGTCTTCAACTTTCAATGTGAATCTTGAAAGACACTGAGTGACCAAAGACGGTCATTCAGTGGCACAAGAATTCACTCGAATCGTTGTCTTCCCCCAATGAAAATCCAATATTGCGATGCCCGAAAGGGTGACGCCATGAGAGCAATGGAATCGTTACCAGCGATCATGTACGGTTTGGATGGCACTTTGGAAAACGATGCGATCTGAATTGGAAAGTCCCAACTATGCGAATCACTGCTGCCCTGATTCTTGCTCTGTTTTCGGCTCAGGTCTTCGCTTGGGGGGCGGAGGGGTTAAAGACCGAGAATAAACCAAACATCCTGTTTTTGCTGACAGACGATCAGGCGGTTGACACGATTCGGGCGATGGGAAATTCGGAAATCCAGACCCCCAACTTCGACAGGCTTGTCGCTGCCGGAACGACATTCACTCATTGTTACAATATGGGAAGCTGGTCCCCTGCCGTCTGTATCGCCAGTCGATCAATGCTTCTGACAGGTCGAACTGTCTGGCGCGCCCAATCGATTTACGACACTGCCGAGCAGGAACGACAGGCGGGCCGCTGGTGGCCGACCTACCTGAAGGCCGCTGGCTATCGAACGTACATGACGGGAAAATGGCACCTGAAAGTGTCACCTGAAAAAAGCTTTGATGTCGTTCGCCACGTTAGACCCGGCATGCCCAAAGACACCCCACAGGGTTACGATCGCCCTCAAGCTGGCAAAATCGACGTATGGTCCCCGCACGACGCGAAATTTGGTGGGTTTTGGGAAGGTGGGAAGCATTGGAGTGAAGTTGTCGCGGACGATGCGGTGGACTATCTGAATCAGGCAACGAAAGAAGCAGAACCGTTTTTTATGTATATCGCATTCAACGCGCCGCATGATCCACGGCAGTCGCCTCGGGAATTCGGGGAATTGTATCCACCTGGGAAGATCTCATTGCCAGTGAATTTCCTGCCGGAATATCCCTTTAAAGACCTGATCGGCTGCGAACCAACGCTACGAGATGAGAAGTTGGCCCCCTTCCCTCGCACGGCCGATGCGATTCGTGTTCACCGCGCTGAATACTATGCCATTGTCTCACATCTTGATCGGCAGATCGGCCGCATTCTTGATGCCCTCAATGCATCAGAAAAAGCCAAAAACACGTGGATTTTTTTTACGTCCGATCACGGATTGGCCGTTGGTCGACATGGTCTGGTCGGTAAACAGAATCTGTACGAGCACAGTGTTCGCGTTCCGTTCGTGGCCGTGGGACCCAAGGTGGCCGCTGCTGAAAAAATTGATTTACCGGTCTATATGCAAGATGTGATGCCGACTGTGCTGGAACTTGCTGGAATTCCAAGGCCTGGCCATGTCGAATTCCACAGTCTTTTGCCGTTGATCGAAAAACGCCAAACCAAGTCATCCTACGATGCGATTTATGGCGCATACCTGCAATTGCAGCGAATGATCGAAGCGGATGGTTACAAGTTGATCGTCTACCCGAAGGCGAATCGCGTGAGACTTTACCATGTCGAGAAAGATCCCTTCGAAATGGTGGATCTGGCGGCAGATCCACAGTATCGGCCACGAATTGCGCAACTTGCCAAAGCCCTTCGGCACGTTCAAAAAGAGACGGGAGATCCGTTGTCGCTCGCAGGAGTTCTACCTGAAAACTGAGTCAATCCGTTGATCTTTCAATATTTCGAAGTGATCCAAACGGCGTTTGTCTACGTTAAGTGTTCTGCGGCCGTTTGATTAAAACGGAAGGGGGCGCCGTGGTCGTTGCGGTTCCCTTTGTGGGAATGGCTGGCTGAAAGTGCCTCGCATATGAGCG
>JBAXBD010000295.1:0-7566 GCA_037142165.1 Schlesneria sp.
CGGTCTGGCCGGGACTCATGCGCGATGGCACCGTTCTGCTGCCAAACGGATGGTCGATCAAATCGGCGGGACGTCAGTCTCGTCTGGGTGATTTACCTGTTCTTGCAGAACTGCACCCAACCGATTCGATCATTGCAGTTTTACATGCCGGCTACGGTGAACACGAAGTCGTGACCGTTGATGCGAACACTGGTAAGGTCGTTGGTCGAGTTTCGATGCCGGAAACATTTGCCGGACTTGTCTGGTCTCGTGACGGAAAATCATTGTTCGTCGGCGGTGGTTGGGACGATGTCATTTATCGATTCGATTATGCCGACGGGCTTCTGTCACACCAAGTGAAGATTGGTTACCCCAAACCGCTCGGCGAACGACAACGGCGAACGCCTGCAGGTCTGGTCCTTTCGAACGACGGACAGACAATCTGGGTTGCAAATGTTGTTGGTCATACCGTAGCGAAGTTCAAAACGAGTGACGGTGCACTCGAAGGGGAATGGCCGCTTGCCAAGGATTCTTATCCGTACGGGCTGGCTCTGGATGAATCACGAAATCGTCTGTACGTAAGTCTCTGGGGAAAGGCCGAAGTCGCTGTTCTTGATAGTCGTACTGGTGAAATTCAGGGGAGCTGGAAGTCGGAACAGCATCCCAATGAGATGCTTTTGGCGCGCGGCGGAAGTGTGTTGTACGTAGCCAACGCGAATCGCAACTCGGTTTCCGTCTTCAATACAGAGCGAGGGAAAGCGGTCGAAGTCATTGGGACTGCCATCGATCCACGAGCACCCAGCGGCAGTACGCCGAGTTCCCTTGCGCTGACTTCTGATGAATCAGTCCTGTTTATCGCGAATTCCAATACAAATAACCTGGCTGTTGTGAACGTCAAGGAAGTCGGTGCCAGTACGCCGCTCGGGTTCATCCCGACCGGCTGGCATCCTACAGCCGTCAGGCTATCACAGGACAATAAGGCGATTTACGTTCTCAATGGCAAAGGTCAGTCATCCAAGTCGAATCGCGACGGGCCAAATCCACTCGCCAAAGGGGACCGACTGAGAGACTACATCGGCGGCTTGTTCCAAGGGACAATGTCGATCATCCCGATGCCCGGTCCACAGGAAATGGCGGCCTATTCCAAAACTGTCTATGACTGCAGTCCACTCAAACGCGAAGACCCCACGGCCGTCGTTGGTACGATTACACCTGATAACCCGATTCCCTCAAAAGTTGGTGCCCCGTCACCAATTACCCATTGCGTTTACATCATCAAAGAGAATCGGACATACGACCAGGTTTTGGGAGACATCCCCGAAGGGAACGGTGAGCCGAGTCTGTGCCTGTTCCCCGAATCCATCACGCCTAACCATCACGCCCTGGCGAAGGAATTCGTGTTGCTGGATAACTTCTACGTCGATGGAGAAGTCAGCGCCGACGGGCACGAATGGACCATGGGAGCTTACGCCAGCGACTACGTCGAACGAACCTGGCCTCTCAGTTATCGAGGCGATCGTCGAGTTCCCTATCCGTCGGAAGGGGCATTGGAAATCTCTCGCCCGTTCGGTGGCTACCTCTGGGATCGCGCTGCGGAAAATGGAGTCAGTTATCGTAGTTACGGCGAATTTACGAGTAACGGAGCGACTCCAGCCGATCCTGCCTTCACAAGGGTCAAAACGCTTGAGGGACACTTTGATCCCCTGTTTCGCAGCTACGATCTCAACTATCCCGATGTCGATCGAGCCAAGCGTTTCCTGACGGAGCTCGCCGAATTTGAAAAGGCTGGAGAGATGCCGAAATTGATTGTGATGCGGCTTCCGAATGATCATACATCGGGAACCAGGCCTGGCAGTCCGACCCCGACAGCCTACGTCGCCGATAACGATCTGGCTTTTGGGCTTGTCGTTGAGGGACTTTCGAAAAGCCGGTTCTGGAAATCGCTGGCGATTTTTGTTGTCGAGGATGACGCTCAGAATGGTTCCGACCACGTCGACGCTCATCGAACAATCGCGTTCGCCATCAGTCCCTACATCAAGCGGAAATCTGTCGATTCAACCATGTACAGCACATCATCAATGCTCAGAACGATGGAACTGTGTCTCGGTCTTGAGCCGATGAGTCAATTCGATGCCGCGGCCCGGCCCATGTCGAACGCCTTCACGGACAAACCCGATTTGACACCGTTCATCCACCGACCTGCGAAGGTTGATCTTAACGAGAAAAACCTGGCATCAGCGTGGGGAGCCGATGCTTCCATGAATCTCGATCTCGAGATCGAAGACCGAGCGGATGATCTGGTGTTTAATGAAATCATCTGGAAATCCGTCAAAGGTGCCGACTCAGAAATGCCACCACCAGTTCGAGCCGCATTCGTCTTCCCGACCCCTAAGCACGACGAGGACGACGACGAAGAAGATGCCGACGATTAGGTAAGGCAAGATGTGGCGAACGTAGCGGCGGTTTCCAGCCGCCGTAATTTCAGCGATCGCGGCGGCTCGTAATTTCGACAATCGCCGCAGATTCACGGCTGATCGCTGGACTGTGTGCGACTGAAGTGTGGATGCCGTCGTGTTCTGGGGTCGGGTGTTCAAATTTCAAAATTGACCGTGCGGGTCAATTTATCAATGAAAACCACCTGACCGGTCAATTTTGAAATTTGAACGCCCGACCCCTCTTTGAGTCCCAAGCAACGCACGAACGATCATCCTATTCTGAACCCGTCGTCCGGCGCGCAATAACCGGCCGTGACGGCGGAAATTCAAAGCAGGCCATTTCTTCTGCGTTACGTACGAACAGCTTTCCATGTGCGACGACGGGATGATTCCATGTCTTTCCTTCGATCGCTTTGATTTTCGCAATCTCCTGGTGCGAATCTGGTTTGGCAGCGACCAGAGCCACGTCTCCTGTCTCGGTCAAAATCAGCAATTGTTGATCTTCTGTCAAAAGCAGAACCTGACCGTTGCCGTAGCCTCGTGCCCGCCACTTGATTCTGCCGTCGTTCAGGCTGACGCACATGAATACGGCACCATCGAATCCATAAAGATATTCGCCCGACACAACAAGATCGTTGAAGTAAGGTTTGATCGATTTCGTCGTCCACAGTTCCTCAACATTCCACTTGTCTTCGTCCCGAGTGACATGCAGGCGTCGAGTTCCCCCTGCCATGCCCGTTCCAAGAAGTACGTCTGTGTCGCTCAGAACTGCTGGCTGAACGACTCGGGCCTGTTCCACTGGCCAGCGATTTTCCCAGAGAATCGCGCCTGATGCCGGATCAAACGAGAACAGGCCAGCGTTTGTCGCAATCAATAATTGCTGAACTTGCCCGATCATTGCTGACTGAGTCGAACAGTAACTTTGTAATCCTTCACCAGACGCCCAGGCCAACTTGCCTGATTCGATATGATAAGCGAGGACGCTCTTGCCATCAGGTCCACCTGCATAGACAGAAACGAGATCCTGCAGCACGAAGGGTGAACTGGAAAAACCCCAGGTCGGGATCTTTGCCTGAGAATCCGCCGCAATGTCCGCCCCCCAGTAAAGTTGTCCGGTGGCCGCATTCAGGCAATTGAGCCGTCCGTTCGCACCCATCGCGTAGAGACGGCCCTCGTGAAACGTCGGGGTGGCTCGAGGACCCGGCCCGGCAACGACTTCTTCGAATCGCGTCGTATCCCGATGAGACCAGACCTGATTGCCATTATCAGCGTCATAACAAATTACGAATTCATCTTCGCCACGCTGTTCTTGAGTGAACAGTCGGTTGCCAACAACGGCAAACGACGACCAGCCTGGTCCAACCCGATGTCGCCACAACTCGCGCGGCGGAGCCTTGTCCCAGTCGCTCCGAATTCGGACTCCGTCCAATTGACCATTTCGCGCTGGACCCCGAAAGCCTGGCCAGTCACCCTCCCCTAACGTCAGGTCGGGAATCGAAGCGGTATCAAAAGAGTTTGACGGCTTCGTTACCGTTTTCAATTCGGACAAAAGCTTTTCTTCGGATGTTGGCGTCCATCTCCAATTGATTTTGGAAATGAAACTGCCATCCATTCCGTCAACACGCAGCAGCGAGTAATAAGTACCGACCCCCAGAAAGGCCAGCAGCAGGCCGAGTCGACGAATCGGCCAGGCGAGTGTCCAGCTCACGACTAACCAACCGACCCAAGCCAAAGCTGCAACAGGCAACGCGTACATGATCAGTGCCATCGGGGGAAAATCCTTTCCCGCAATTTTCATGGTCCCGGCTGCAACAGTGAGAAACGCTCCTGTTCCCAGCAAACGATCACCCCAGCGCAGTCGGCTGGCAAATAGCCACCAGAGATTCAGCAGTAACGTCACGATAACAGGCGCAATGATGAGGCCGCCAAAAAACTTCGAAGGAGCCGGTTCACCCGTCAGAGCCCAGACCCGAGCCAGCCCGAGTGCCGCGAGGATCACGATCGCTGGCCAGAGGCGAAATCCATTTCGGTGAATATTCTTCGGCAATTCTGTCCAGGTTGAATCGACTTGCTTTACAACGTCACTCATGGAACACTCACCTATAAACTGAGTTTTGGATAATGATGAAGCGAAGACGACAGAGGATGTTAGTTGCCCCATGTCGATTTGCCAGCACGGCGAAGTTGTCGTTGGTTTACCAGGGAAGTTCAATATGAAGTCATCGGTCGACGAAATCCGTCAGCGGTTTGATGCCGATGTCGAACGTTTCTCGAATCTCCAGACCGGACAGTCAGCAACGGTCGATGCCCCGCTTGCCATGGAACTCGTTGCACAAGCGGCGGCTGTGGTCACTCCCGATGCAAGACACGTCGTCGATGTCGGCTGCGGTGCGGGTAATTACACTCTGAAATTGCTCGAACAGATTCCCAACCTCGATGTCACGTTGATTGATCTCAGCCAACCAATGCTCGATCGAGCGGTTCAGCGAGTTCAACCGCAGACACAAGGACAAGTCACCAGCATTCAAGGTGACATCCGTGAGATTTCCCTGCCGGAATCTGGCTGCGACGTGATCCTGGCGGCCGCCGTATTACATCATCTGCGGTCGGATGGAGAATGGGAACGCGTTTTCGCAGCGTTTCATCAAGCGCTGAGACCAGGCGGCTCGATCTGGGTTTTCGATTTGATCGAGAGTTCCATCGGCACAGTTCAATCTCTGATGTGGAAGCGTTATGGAGACTATCTGACAGATTTCAAGGACGCAGCCTATCGCGACCATGTCTTCGCCTATATCGAACAAGAGGACACTCCGCGTCCGTTGATGTATCAGTTAGACCTATTACGAAAAGTCGGGTTTCAGCAGGTGGAAATTCTGCACAAGAACAGTTGCTTCGCCGCTTTTGGCGCATTAAAGGCCCGCGACTAGATATTTTCGAACCAGTTCGATTTCAGGGTCAATCATCAACATGGACTCAAATCCGTTCGCCGTTTTGTCGCTGATCGTTGCACCAGCAATCCTGACCAACGCGACATCGGTGCTTATCATGAGCACGAGCAATCGATTGGCACGAGGAGTTGACCGAGCCAGGGAACTTTCGAAACAGCTTGAGGAAACCACCAATTTCGATTGCCACGAAGCCAGACGACGACTTAACGAGCTTACGGCGACCGAAGATCGGACGTTGCTGTTGTTACACAGTTTGAGAAGTTTTTATATCGCGTTAGGAGCGTTTGCTTCGTCAGCCTTTACTTCAGTGATCGGCGCGGTTCTCGCCCCTGTGCAACTGGCGATGTTTGTGGTTCCATTGGAAATGGCAGCCGTCGTCGCTGGAATGGTCGCTGTCAGCGCAATGGTTCACGGTTCACTATTGCTTCTTCGAGAAACGCGAATTGCGGTTCAAGTGATCACTCAACGAGCCTCCAATGTCCGCGAACGAGTGCGTCAGGGTCAACCGCTGGTCAACGAACTGGACAAACAAGTCTGATCGCCAAAAATCCGGCTTGCGACCTCTCGGATGTTAATCCCCGGATTATTTGGCCGTATCATCAAACCCCACTTTGGTTTGGCTGATTTTTTTCATCCTCGGCAGGGCATGCGATGAAGAATCCATCATTCAGCGAAGTAAAAGAATTCGCGAGTCTTCGGGTGCTGAAGCCATCTCCATAAACGGTGTTTTCTAACCTGGCGGTTTGCCAAAATGGTAACTCATCCGCCGACATATCTTGCATACAGGCTACGGGCAGTGGTGACGTCGTCGGTTCCTTGGATGATGGCTCGACCGTCTCGGAAGATTGTTATTTCGTATGACGGGTCGGACAGGGTCAGGCGAACTAAGAAAGGATTGCGCGTGACGGGGCCAGATTGTTCCAGCTTCTTCGCCAGATATTCGAGTGAAAGACTTGTCGGTTGAGCCGGTGAGATCTGCACGGAATTCCTGCCGCAAAGTTTTGTCGATTGCGAGGCATTGCCGCCGTGAAGCCAGTCGCGTCGACCTTGGACGCAGGCGGGGCACTCGCTTCGCTCACGCAGGTTCGCCAGGTTCATTTGACGCAGAGTTCCTTCCCAGACATCAATGATTGTGAGCTGCGGTAAAACCAGATCTTTGTGACCTGCCAGAATCTTGAGTGCTGTGCTCGCCTGCAACGCAGTCACCATGTGGATTGCTGGTGCCAGGACTCCCGCCGTATCGCATGTTTCGGTGGCACCCGCATCGGGGGGCGTTTCGATGACGCAACGTAGACAGGCCGATTCGTTGGGAAAGATTGCCATCGTCTGGCCGTGGCTTCCGACACAGCCCGCGTAGACCCACGGGATACCCAAGTCTAACGCCAGATCGTTGATCAGGAACCGAATCTCAAAATTGTCGGTTCCGTCCAGGATTAAATCGACATCCTGTGCAAATCCGCGAATGTTTCGCCAGTCAATATCAGCGACGTGCGGATCGAGAGTTACCTGCGAGTTGATCCTGGCCAATCTTTTCGCGGCCACAATCGATTTGGGCAGATGGTCGACGACGTCCTGTTCATCGAACAGAACTTGCCGCTGAAGATTTGTCAGATCGACAAAATCGCGGTCGACAATTCGTAAGAAGCCGACACCCGCTCGAACAAGCGTATCGGCGAGCACTGTTCCTAAGGCGCCGCAGCCGCACAGGAGAACTCTTGAACCGCGAATCCGCTCCTGGCCTTCGGTGCCAATTCCAGGAAATCGAATCTGTCGGCTGTACCGTTCGAGAGGATTTAGCGTCGGTTTTTCGGTCATTGTCATTTAATGCTTACGAGCCTCAGCGGGAATTCCGGAATGGATACATTGTTCGGCGGGAAGTTTTCCTTTGGACCAGAGCGTTCGTTCGACCATGATTCGCATGACTTGTTCCAATTGCTCTTGCGCTTCACGACTTTCCAAAACGCCGATCGCTCGGGCAATCGCTTCGAGCGTACAGACCCCGGTTTCATTCCGTTGAGTCCTCAAATAATATTCGGAGGGAGGCCCCGCACTCAGTTTGACCCTGGGGATACCGATCAGTGCCGGTTCGCGGCGCATGAATTTTGTCGTCTGTCTCCAGTTTGCATCGGGTACGATCAGCAATACGGGGGGCGTCAATGTGGCTGCGAACTCGGGCGTCAGTTCAATCGCATTGGGACTCGGAT
>JBAXBD010000296.1:0-7534 GCA_037142165.1 Schlesneria sp.
AGCCTCTTTAATTCTTTTGCCAGTGCGATCAATTCAAACACTGGCGCGACAAGAGCGGGGCTGGCATACTGCCGCCGACCGTCGTTGCCGGAGCCTTTTGGACCGGTCAGGATTGATGCGAAGTCTGTAACCTCCGGGATTCCGTTTGCAGCCGAAAACGAACCGTAAAGCCGCATCGAGAAGTGATCGTCATTCGGTAGTATCCAGGCCGCCAATGCATTGAACCGATCCCCTGGCGATAACCTGCCTGTTTCGGAAAGACGATCATCAACAGAATTCGAATGAAAGGACTCGTTAATCACGCGTGAATATCCAAGACGTTCGGCGCGCGTCAGTTCCCGATCGGGTGCCAGAAGATTCGAGGCAATTTCGGAACTGAGGGATTCCGGCCAGTCCCCCTGCAAGACGACGTTTCGTACCTGTACCGAACTGGCATTTTTATCGTGATAGAAACCGAACTGGCGGCTGTTTTCACGCTCGAGTGGCGCTTCACAAACCAGCTTCCCATTAAGGCTGATTGTGACCGTGCTGTTCTTAAGCGAAATATCGACGTTGTTCCAGGATTTTTCATTCAACGAAACTGGTTCGCGACGAATCGTTTCGTTAACCAGGACGTTATCCATCGGCAGTCCATTCTGGATTTCGTCGGATGAATTGACGGCGGTCATCCAATGCAGCTTGACACCGTCTACTTCCAGCAAGAACGCAAGACGACCCATCGCAGGATGAACATGAACGGAATTTTCTCCTGTTTCGTACCAGAATTCATATTGAATCCGATCCCCTTCGGATAATGGATGATCATAGTAGAGTCGACTTTGGATGAGTCGTTTCTTTTCCAGGCCAACGGGCGGCACTCGCCGACCATGAATGACGAGGTCTTTTGCTTTCCAGTCGAATTCGTTCTCGACCTGCGGCTGTTGACTAAGCTCTTCTTCTTCCGAGTCGAAGACTGGCTTGATCTCTGGCGGAGGCTGTGGCTGTGACTCGCCATAGAATCCGCTGATCCAACCTGTCAAAAATTCTGATGAAACAAGTTTCACTTCGCGTGGGATCTTCGGTTGACCCTCAATCTTGAAATTACGGATGGCCGTTGATGAAAATCCGTAACAATAACTGAAGATCCAAGGAGCGGAAGCAGCCGATTTGGAATCTTCCTGGATCAGATCTCCGTTGACGTAGTAGCGGACTTTTTCAGGACTCACCTGCAGCCGAACGCGATTGAAACTGCCGTGTTTGATGCGGGCAAATCGCATCTGCTGCACGTCGCGACCGTTCCCCTGGTAGCCATAATTTTGAGCGTTCGCGATGTCTGTCGCGGTGAAATTGACATCTCCATATCCAAACCCCAGGCCATTATCGAACCCCGCCGCGGACCACGCATCAAAGCTGACTTCAAACTCGCCTGTGAGGGGATATTTCAGCGAGATGTGGTTGATTCCTGAACCGAGGATGTGGCACAGAATCCCCTCGTTTACCAGCCACCAGTTCGTGACTGATCCCGCGGACGCCGATGCCCCAAGCTTTTTTGAATTAGCGATCCAATGTTTCAGGCCCGAGTTCCAGGGTTCATGATCGAGTCGATCAACGGTATTGGCCTCGAGAACGGGAGCGAAGTAATCATGTCGGCTCATGATCGATAACGGGTTCAACGCGTATGTCGAGCGTGCCATTGATAAGGCCATTAATTCGCGTCCATTGTCGCGCAGATTCGGGTCTGAAATCGCGGCCCTGGCGAGGACGGCATCTGATAAGTCATTTGTATTTTGATTTTGCAACTGCTGTTGGGCCTCGGCACCCTCTTTCGGACGTTTTCTTTCCGTGATCAGGTTTTGCAGGTCCGGCAAGACTTCTGCGCCTTTTCCCTGTGCAATCTGGATCAATTGAAGCAGGAATTTTGATTGTTCGACGTTCTGTTCGACATGTGGCAGCAATTCCTTTTGCAATTCCTCCAGCCGTCCGGAATCGATGGCGGCCTGAATCAAGAAATTTGCAGTACTGCTGATTTGCGAGTCGCGTGGGGGCCGTGGACTGTTGCCGCGCAAGACATCAAACGCTTGTGGCGAATCAGACCCCGGAATAACTCCGGCGATCAGACGAACCGATTTCCGGTCGGCGGTTGGCATTGTCCAGGTCTTAAGCAATTCGTACCGGTCTGCTTGCGGCAACGTTGCCAAAGCGGACATCATCGTGCCGCTGTAATTTCCCGTTTGTCCATAATTTTGGGGAACGATATACTTGACTCACCACGGCTGTCCGGTTATAATTCGGTTGTCACGAACGCCAACCGAGAAACCGAATCATGTGCAACACGCCAACCAGTCTAATCGAAGCCGTCCGATTCTTCTCTGATATCGATCAGTGCAACGAATACATGCGGCAGATCAAATGGCCAGATGGAAACATTGTCTGCCCAAGATGCGGAAGCCAAAAGGTCGCTGAGATCCGAACCCGCAAAATGCTGCGATGCAACGAAAAAGGATGCCGCAAGCAGTTCAGTTACAAAGTCGGGACGATCTTCGAAGATTCTCCGCTAGGTCTAGATAAATGGTTTGTCGCTGTCTGGTGCGTGACGAACGGTAAGAACGGTATGAGCAGTCATGAACTCGCCCGCGATCTTGGAATCACTCAGAAGTCAGCGTGGCACATGTTGCATCGAATCCGATTGGCAATGCAAGAGGGAACATTCAAGAAGATGTCCGGTGTGATCGAAGCTGACGAAACATTCGTTGGCGGGAAAGCCAAAAACATGCACAAGCATATCCGAGAAAAGAAAATCAACGGACGTGGCGCAGTTGGCAAGATCATCGTTCAGGGGATCATTGAACGTGGTGGCCGAGTGCTTGCGGGTGTCGTTCGCAATTCGAAGAGAAAGACTCTTCAGCCAAACATTCGGGAAGTTGTCGAAGCTGGTTCAAAAGTCTATACCGATGCTCTGAAGTCCTACGAAGGACTGAGCGACATCTACATTCACGAAACGGTTGATCATGCTGTCGAATACGTCCGGGGCGACGTTCACACAAATTCGATGGAAAACTTCTGGTCCCTGCTCAAGCGAGGATTGAAGGGAACATACATCAGTGTCATGCCGTGGCATTTGTTCCGGTATGTTGACGAGCAGGTATTTCGGTTCAATGAACGGAAATTGACCGACGCTCAACGGTTCAACGCGGTTATGAATCGGATTCTTGGGAAGCGTTTGCAGTACTCGGAATTGACGTCATAGGGAGATCTGGGCGAAACGTTTTCGACGTCAGGTAAAGTGTTGCCCGACCAACACTTGCATGTTCCTAGAACATGCACTTGTGGTCGATGCAAAAATGGTGGATACTGAAAGAAACGCGGTCTATTCCGAATTGGTCAGTATTATGTCATCACCATATTTCAATCCGTGGGCAAAGAGGCTCGGGATGCTCGTCGTCCCGATGTTCTCGCCGATGAGAGCGAAGAATTTTCCCGACGAAGAGCACGTAGTGTTTCTCGATGGTCATGCATCCAGCCTGACGGTTTCGTTCGGGAACGAATCAACGCTTAATGAGTCTTCCAAGATCCGTTCGTGGGCATGGTCGGCTAATTTATTGCATTCCATGATTGTCGACAAATCTTCTGAGCGTTTTTATTTGTTTCGTTCTAATACTACGTCTCCGATTCAAGAGGGTAAGCTTTCCGACTCGAAAATCGTAGAAGAAATAATTGAAGCGACCATAAACGAACAAGATGACACGGATAACGTAGTTCGCAAAGCCTTGGATCTTTTCAGAAATATTCGAACAGAAATTGAATCCTGCGCTGGTAGCGAGTCAGACACAATACGCGCATTTAATTGCACGCTGTCATGGGCCGACATGAGCCAGCGACAACTTCTTCGTTCTGTCAAAAATGTCCCGCAGACATTTTCAGATGTTGTGAATCTACTTTCTGAAACGCAATCCATTCGGTATGAAGTGTGCGACTTGTCCCCGTCTGTTCGTCAATTCCCTATGGCTGAATTCGGTGGAATGCTGCTGGATCTAGGAGGTAAGAATCACGTTTTAGATGTCGATGTGTTGCTACGACATGCGAGCGGTGAAATTTTTCAAGACGCCCACATTCAACTATCCAAAAGACAGGGCGTTCAGGCTCATTTGTTTCACATCCCGCAAGAGAAGCCGACCAGACCAGCGGGGAGACTCAAAAAGGATGCACATTTCACTCCGCCTTCGCTTGCGAGATTACTCGCCCAGTCGGCACTGGAAGAACATTGTCGGATAAATCCGAACGCAACGTCATTGAATGTTCTTGATCCTGCATGCGGATCAGGTGTGTTTTTGATTGAGACTATTAGGGAGTTGTGCGACTCCGACATGCCTCTTTGCGTGCGAGGTTATGATACCTCATCCGCAGCGTGCCTAATGGCGGAGTATGGTGTCGAACGAACGCTCGCCGATCATCAATTCGGACATGTAGAATATGACCTCTCTGAATCAGACTCCCTATCGCTGGATACGTGGGACGCTCCAGATATCATTTTGATGAACCCGCCATTCACGCCGTGGCGAACAATGACACCGGAACAAAAAGAATCCGTTACGAAATCCCTTGGTGACCTCTATTCAGGGAAATCTGACACAGCGATCGCATTCGTCGCCAAGGCGATTGACGAATTAAAGCCAGGTGCAGTGCTCGCTACAGTTATCCCATCCGCCTTTCTTGAAAGTGAATCAGCGAGTCATATCCGTCAGTGGATTGCTATGGATGATTCTCTCAATGTACGACTGATCGGACGATTTCGTGGATACGGGTACTTTCGGGAAGCGATTGTCGAGCCAGCATTCATTGTCATATCGCGTTCGATGACTGCTGACACCCGCAACGATATTGTTGTCGCCCTCGCAAACGAGGGAAAGGAAGACAAACTCATTCGCGAACTTCGCAAAGAACCGTCGCCACTTGTACGCAATGGTTCAGGTTGGGAGATTTCATCACATTCTCCAGATTTATTGTTTGCCGACAAATGGACACCACGCTCCACACGGGCGTTAAGTGCGGTTGCTGAACTAAGGAAGAACGGATGTGTGCCTGTAACAGACTTGTTTGACATCAAACTCGGCATCCGAACCGGAAACAACGACGCCTTTATTGTCCGCAACGATGAACTAGAGTTATTTGCGAGAACTCCGCAATCGATGGCATATTTCCGCCCGACTGCCGACAACATTCGGCGTGGGAGTATTGTCGAAAAAGAGCACGTATTCTATCCCTACGACGTGTATGGGGAATGTAAAATACGAACAGAAAAAGAACTAAGCGATGCCGTGCCAGAATTTTACAGGAAACGTTTATGGCCACTAAAAGAACAATTAGAGAACAGGACAAGCAGGCGACATAGGCATTGGTGGGAACTTTCAGAACCGCGCCCAACATGGCTTGCGAATACCGCCCCGAGGATAGTGTCTATGACATTCTCGCAACACGGCGCGTTCGCTTTTGACGATACTGGAACCCATGCAATCGTTCAAGGACAGGCATGGATCTGGAAGCGAGAATCCGCATTCGATAACACAGACATTCCTTGGGCCTATATTGCTATTCTCAACAGCGCTGAGTTTGAGTCGTTGTTGGATTTGTATTGCCAACGTACGCAAGGTGGCCAATATGAGGTCTCTAAGCGATATTTACGAAGTGTAATCATCCCCGATCTGTCCATTGCGAAGCCAGACATTGTTGAATCATTGGCACGCATTGGGCGTCAGATGCATGACGGATCGTTCTTCCAAATGGAATCGCAAGGTGAAGCGACTGCAAGAGCATTCGGGATGTCATTGTCGGAATTTCAGGGATCGTTTCCGCCTAGTAAGCTCGCAATGGCAGAATATAGCTTTCATCGATTGTCAGCAAAATGGAAACGCGAAACGGGCCATCTTTCCAATGTCAACAAAAAGATGCGGCATCCTGCATATGTCCAGATAGTTGAAATGGGGAAAGCGGCAGTTCCACTGTTGATTGAAGATCTGAGGCGTACACAGTCAGATTGGTTTTGGGCCTTATCAGAGATTACTGGCGACCAGCCGATACCAGAAAGTGACTTTGGAAATATCCCTAAGATGACGGAAGCATGGGTGAAATGGGCAGCAAAGAGACGCGACTGAACCAAGAACGTGAAGAGGCATTCCCGTTCTTGGCTGCGTGCGGATATTATAAAACAAGTGATGAGACTCCAGTCTATAATTGCGTGGCTTACGCGGCTGGTGATCAAACTCAAAAATGGGGAGTGACCAGCTACCCACCAAACCTTTATTGGCCAGAAGGGGCATCGAAAGGGGACGGCATAGATGATCTGAAAAGTGCGTTCGAGGTATGTGGCTGGGAGCGAGCGACTGGCGGTGATGTGGAGGAAGGTTTTGATAAGGTCGCTCTCTACGCAGATGACGAGGGAGAATGGCAGCACGCTGCAATTCAGTGCCCTAATGGCGAATGGTCCAGTAAACTCGGCGACTGGGAAGATATTCGGCATGCGAACACCCATGCCGTTTCAGGCGGTGATTATGGAAAGGTTTGGTATTATATGAAAAAACGCAAATCACTTTCGGTAGACGTGGCAGTGGACGTAAAAATATCGGAGAAAGACGTCTCACCATCACCACAGAATAAAATTGCCAATGTGATGCCGGAATTTGACGAAGCCATGAAAAAAATCGTTGCGACTCCAAAATCAGAAGTTGAACGACGAGAAAGGGCGGAACGAGACGCCAAGTCGTCATCGAAGTAGATCGCTCGACTTTTTCGTGGAATCGGAAAGACGGCAAAAATTCACACCAAATAGCCGTGGTGAGTCATGTATATCGTTCCCTAATTTTGCGTGGCAGGCAAATCAGCGTACCGGCCCAGACAATCAAGCAGGTCCGCTCGTTGTCCTCCTTTGGCATATTCTTCCGCGACCTTCAGGAATTCGAGACGTCGCAAGTATTGTCCATAATCTCCTCCATAATTCTGATAGAGGTTCACCAGGTACGTGAGATAATCTTCCAACTGACGTTTTCCCGCTGCGGAATTCTGATTTCGAAAGTAGGACCGAGCGAGCGAGAAGCGGAATGTCCGCAGCGGTTCGGCCGAAGCGTTTCCAAGTCCGGGAGTGGTTGCCACCGTCAGGTGATCAACCACGAGCTCCAATAATTCCGCAGCCTTTTGTTGAAGTTCCGGCTCTAACAAGGCGGGAATCGCGATATGGCTGGCCATTTCGTTCGACGTGTGAGATGAATCCTGCTTCAGTCGATTGATCAACTGCGTCATCTGATCTTGTGCCTGTGGAAAATCTTTGGCGGTCAACGCCAACTGGCAAAGCAGAATTCGGCCAGGCACTTCACCGAGTGGCTGTTTCAGCCGAGGCTCGACCAACTGCCTAAGCCTGTCGACTTTGCCCGCCTTGACCGTCGCGGCTGCCAGCAACGCTCCGATACTTTGCGGCGATTGCAGGACTGTCTGGACCTGATTGTTCGAATTCGTGTCAATCAAACTCTTTGGATGGAGAAAGACTTCAAAGGGACGAGCCTCGGGG
>JBAXBD010000297.1:0-7507 GCA_037142165.1 Schlesneria sp.
GTTGGTCGCGTTATCATCGACGACAAGCACACGTAGCCCCTGAAGCATCGGGGGGTAAATTTTCGAGAGATTCGACTCAGCGTCCGGGGACGCAGCCCAGAACCTTGCGACAAAATGAAACGTACTACCCCTGTCGACTTCACTTTCGACCCAGACGCTCCCGTCCATCAAGTCAATGAGTCGCGACGAGATCGCCAGCCCTAATCCCGTACCGCCGTAACGACGTGTCGTGGAAGTATCGGCCTGTTCGAACGCTTCAAAAATTGTGTGCAGTTGATCGGGCGAAATTCCAATTCCAGTATCGGTGACTCGAAAGTGCAGTGATAATTCATTTTCGTGGACGTTTTCGACATCCACATCCAGCACCACTTCGCCCCGTTCGGTAAACTTGATGGCATTTCCCACAAGATTGACGACCACCTGTCGCAATCGATGTGGATCACCCTCAATCAATACCGGGACTACGGGTGCCACATGGCAGGCCAGCTCAAGTCGCTTGCGATGAGCCCTTAACGCAAGCGATTTCATGGTGTCACCCAATAATTCGCGAAGATCAAAACTGACCCGTTCGAGACTGAGTTTGCCCGCTTCGATCTTCGAAAAATCGAGAATGTCATTAATGACCGACAGTAATGATTCACCCGACTCTTGAACCATGGACAGATACTCGCGTTGTGTCACGTCGAGTTCCGTGTCACGAACCAGTTCGGTCATGCCGATAATGGCATTCAGCGGCGTGCGGATCTCGTGGCTCATATTTGCGAGAAAATCGCTTTTCGCTCGATTGGCCGCCTCGGCAGCCTCTTTTGCTTTCAGCAATTCGATTTCCGCCTGATGACGCGTCGTGATATCCACGGCAATCCCGAGAAAACCGTTCACATCACCTTCATGGTTTCGCTTTGCCGTTACCGACAATGCAACGCGAAGATGTTCACCATCCTTTCGGACATACGTCCATTCCCTTTCTTCGTGATCGCCGCGTCGAGCATTTGTGACAAAGACTTCAAATCCTTGAATCGGACAGCCGAATTCTCGCGAAAGTTCAATGCCTCGGGCTTCCACTTCGGATGGCAGGTGAAACATCGCGGGAGACTTCCCGAGCATTTCATCCCTCGTGTAACCGAGCATCCGCTCGGCTCCGGTGTTAAAGAGATTAATCACTCCATCAACGTCCGTTGAGATGATCGAGACCTGCGTCGCGGCATCGAGAACCGCCTGCAACCGTGCTTTCGTCTGGACCAGTTCGCGTTCGGCTCGCTCTTTTTCTGTCACATCGGAAAAGATCCCCTGAATACCGACCAGATTCCCGGCGGAATCATAGACCGGACTTTTGACGACGTGCGTATACCGCAGGTCACCAGCAGGAGTCTGAAATTCTTCGGTTGTTTCAAACGTACTTCGTTGCTCGAGTACGTGTCGATCATCCGCCCGATATTTCTCGGCCAGTTCACGCGGGAAAAAATCGTGATCACTATGTCCGATGATTGATTCAAGCGGACGATTGAAAGCTTCGCACAACAATCGATTAGCGAAGGTAAATCGACCCGTCAAATCCTTTCGAAGCATTGCCAGAGGCAATGTTTCGACCAGAGATTGATAAAAGGCCTCAGACTCCATGAGCGCCTGTTCGACTTTACGCCGATGCGCCAGTTCGACTTCATAGCGGTCTTGAAGTCGACCAATATCTTCGCAAGCCGCCTGAAGTGCTTCGATCAAATCCGATTGACGATAGGAATGCCCCGTCAACGTTTGATTCGTCATGTTCGTGGAATTCGAAACAGCATTCTCTGTCACAAGACTTGCCGAATCGATCAGTGTGCGGATTTTCGCAAGAATTTCTTCGCTAGTCCGTTGTCGCGAGAAAACCCCTGCAACCCCGGCTCGAAGACAACGCAGAATTCCAGCACAATTTCCAGGATTGATCAGCGCCATCACCGGTACGGCCAGACCCGCCTCTGATCGCGGCAATTCGTCGATCACACCCAGGTCGGCATCGCCGATAATCAACAGGTCCGAAGTCGCCGATTGCAATGCCGCATCGTGATATCCAAAAATCGAGACCTCGTAACCCGCTTGAGTCAGAATCAACTGCAGCGAATCACGACGTGCGGCATCTCGTTCCACCACCAGCAGTCGAGGCATTACGTCATCCTTAAGTCCCCTCGCCCCGGCTCACTTACGCGGGATTGTGTGGACTTTATCCTGGCGAATTCAAACCCCTCGCTTCACCCTTAATTTGAGAGATTATGAGAAGTCGGTTTATCATTCATATGAGCACAAAAATTGATGATCACCAAATCCAAATCAATTCCCCAAAGCGACGTCTCAATGACGTCCCTTTCGAGCAAAAGGTAATTGAAATGTATTCAGGCATGCGATCAAGGATAAACTGCACATGACAAGCAAGCCAGCGAGTCACGCGGCTTGGCGAGCTTTCGTTGTCGAGTTAGTTTGAAAAAACTTGCGAATGAGTGCTTATTGAATGGCAGACCGATTTGTGTACCAGATCCAGAGCGCTGTCATCCCCATCAACGAACCTACGGCAAATTAAAGACCTGCCATAATCCGCTTCGATTTGCAAAAGTTTGGATCATGGATCACTGAACGGATGGCACAACGGTATTCTTCCCGAGGAACAAAGGCTTTGATGAACGTCTCGGACGCATTGAGAAAAACCATGACATGATCGCAATTGCGTGAAAACCAACGAAGCTGAACACAAGTTATTGTACATTTCCTCGTCCATGCCGAACCTCGATCCGATCGGCTCGCTTTGCGTAATTGACTTGTTCCGCTTTTGCGATCACGCAGTCTGATGGCAGCGCTGTTTCAATGGCGATTCCGCCGGAGTCTCCCTTTGGTTCGCGAATGTTCAACGAGACAACGTCGGGGATCGGTCGACCGGCGATCTGTTCGGCCATCGCCATATCGTCGGGAGGAAGCAGTCCAGAGCTGGGTGCATTGCGAATCGCAACTACCCAGCACTGGAGGAAATCGTGAAAGTCTCCTGTTTCAAGTCGTGTCCAATCGTGAATTGGCATCATGAATACCCCACAGTGATAACCGTACGGTCGTCAGGCACTCAATCTATATGACATTCAAGATCATACCGTGAGCGAAACAGCGATTAACCCTTCACCAGATCCCTGAGGACTTTGTGCAGGATTCCGCCGTTGCGGTAGTATTCGACTTCGACTGGTGTGTCGATACGGCAGGTCGCGACGAAGTGAATCGCTGTGCCGTCCGGTTTCGTTGCCATCACTTCGACTGCTTGCAGCGGTTTGAGATTATCATTGAGCTGAATCTCAAATGTTTCCGTACCGTCAAGGCCCAGGAATTCACGGCTTTCGCCAGCACGGAATTGAAGCGGCAGCACACCCATGCCGACAAGGTTCGAACGGTGGATTCGTTCGAAACTTGTGGCAATGACCACTTTGATTCCCAGCAGGAACGTTCCCTTAGCAGCCCAGTCACGTGACGAACCGGTCCCGTATTCGGCACCGGCGAGAACAACCAGCGGCGTCCCGTCGGCTTTATACTTCACAGCGGCATCGTAGACAGACATTTGTTCGCCGGTGGGGAAGTATTTCGAAACCCCTCCTTCTGTACCCGGACAAATCAAATTTCTCAGCCGGATATTTGCGAAAGTTCCTCGTGTCATCACACGATCGTTACCACGACGGGCACCGTAGCTGTTGAAGTCGAGCGGTGCGACGCCGTTGGCCTGCAGGAAGACACCGGCAGGGGAACTCGCCTTGATCGAACCGGCGGGGCTGATGTGGTCTGTCGTGACCGAGTCACCAACCGACAACAGGCAGACGGCTCCGCTGATCCCTTGAATTGGCTTCGGAGTGACTGGCATGTCGATAAAGAACGGAGGCTCTTGAACATAGGTGCTCTTCTCGTCCCACTTGTACAGAGGTCCGGTTGCACCGGTAATCTTCTGCCATTCGATGGGGCCGAGCGCCGCATGTCCGTATTCGGTCGTGAACATCTCGGGTGTGATCGAAGACGAAACTGTGTCTTCAATCTCTTTCGAACTCGGCCAGATATCCTTGAGATAGACGTCTTTTCCACCCTTGTCCTTGCCAAGCGGTTCTGTCGTCAGATCAATGTCGGTCGTTCCGGCGAGTGCATAGGCAACGACGAGCGGCGGACTGGCCAGATAATTTGCCTTCACCTGGGGATTAATCCGTCCTTCAAAATTACGATTCCCCGAAAGAACGGCAGAAACGACGAGATCACCTTCGGAAACCGCTTGCGAAACGTTGTCTGGCAACGGACCACTGTTTCCGATGCAGGTCGTACAACCATACCCAACGGTGTTGAAACCTAACTGATTCAACGATTTGTCGAGCCCTGATTTCGCGAGATATTCAGTCACGACGCGACTGCCTGGTGCAAGACTGGTCTTCACCCAAGGCTTGCTGGTCAACCCTTTCGCGACCGCGTTGCGAGCGAGCAAACCAGCTCCGAGCATGACCGATGGATTGCTGGTGTTGGTACAGCTTGTGATGGCCGCGATCACAACGGCTCCATCGCCAATCTTGGCATCGGTCCCGTTGACGGTCACCGGTGCAGCAGGGGTCGGATGAGCAAAGCTGGTGCTGCGTTCTTTTTCCCAGGCTGATTTCATGTCCTTGAGCAGAACTCGGTCCTGTGGTCGTTTTGGTCCTGCCATTGATGGAACGACAGTGGAAAGATCGAGTTCGAGCTTTGACGTGAATCGTGGTTCCGGTGAACTGGACGTGCGGAACATTCCCTGGGCTTTGTAGTACGTCTCGACAAGTTCGACTTCGGCATCGGTGCGACCTGTCCTGCGAAGGAAACGCAGAGTTTCGTCGTCGACAGGGAAGAAACCCATCGTGGCACCATACTCAGGAGCCATATTCGCCAATGTCGCTCGGTCTGGAAGAGTCATCGCGTCGAGACCTGGTCCGTAGAATTCGACGAACTTGTTGACCACACCATGCTTTCGCAGCATCTGGGTCACGATCAACACGAGATCGGTGGCCGTGGTCCCTTCAGGAAGAGAACCACTCAATTTGAACCCGACGACTTCCGGCATCAGCATATAGATTGGCTGCCCCAGCATGACCGCTTCGGCTTCGATCCCGCCGACGCCCCAGCCGACCACCCCCAGGCCGTTGATCATCGTGGTATGGCTGTCGGTTCCAACCAGGCTGTCGGGATAAGCGACCCCATTTTTCGTCAGCACAACTTTAGCCAGGTATTCGAGATTCACCTGGTGCACGATCCCCGTTGCAGGTGGAACGACGCGGAAGTTGCTCAACCCCTGCTGAGCCCATCTTAGCAATTGATATCGTTCCAGATTGCGTTCAAATTCGAGGTCGACGTTCTTCTGCAACGATTCGCCTGTTCCGAAAAAGTCGACCTGAACCGAGTGATCGATGACAAGGTCGCATTGAACGAGTGGGTTAATCTTTTTGGGATCGCCACCCATGCGAATCATCGCATCGCGTAAAGCGGCCATATCGACGACAGCGGGAACCCCTGTAAAGTCCTGTAGGACGACGCGACCAACCATGAACGGCACTTCGACCTGTTGCGGCTTGCTCGCGTCCCAATTCGCCACCTGGGCGACATGTTCTTCGTTAACAATAAAGCCATCGACATTTCGCAGGCAAGATTCGAGGAGCACTCGCATCGAAAACGGGAGAGTATCAATGTGGCCAAAACCCTTGGCAGCCAGCTTCGGAAGTGAAAAGTATTTGAATTCTCCGCCGCTGGTTTTCAGAACTGATTCAGTACCAAAGGGATTCGTCGCCGCCATGTCGATATTTCCTTGCCCGTGTAAATGGACCTATTGTACGTCCGCGATACCCGCGTCCGGTGAGTTTTTGTTGTCAATCGCCCTGCCGCAAAGTTGTCGGAAATCCTTGAGAATTCACGAATTGACCGACCATGAAATCGTATCAATCCGTGAAATCATTGAGAAGCAACGGATTGATTACGGGATACCGAAGCTGAGGAATTCTTCAAAAACAATCAGGAATTCCAGCATGAATTCCTCCTCAACGAATCCGCGGCCATAATTCCCTTGTTTAAGAACAGACAGTTGCTGATACTGATCGTTGATGTTTTTCCGCGAATCGATAGGAAGCTTGAGCGCGAGGCTGCCATGTACGATCGTCGTTTTCTTTCGGGGTTCTGGTTCATCTCATTGTTTGCCTTGTTCTTGACGATGGGGTCAAGCTATGCCGCAGAGGCACCTCCATTTCCAAGCGAACCTGGGGCCTGGATTAATTCGCCTCCAATTTCGGTGCAGCAACTGAAAGGGAAAGCGGTCTTCTTATATTTCTTCGAAGAGTCGAGCCCACGTTGTAACGAGAATTGGGCAACGCTCATGCAGAAATCCGCCGCTTTCAAAGACCAGCCGATTGTTTTCATTGCCGTGAATTCGGGGAACGCCGCATCAGATCTTCGCGAGTATGCTCGCGACGTTTCGTGTACCTGGCCAATGATCGCGGATGTTGATCGCAGCCTGGAAAAGGCTTACGACGTCAATGAGATCACTCTCACCAACGACGCGCAGGCTCGATACATCTCCAGCGATGGCTCGATGCATCTCGGCGACTTAATCAAGATTGAAGAAACAATTCAAGAGGCCCTGAAAGACGCCGCATGGAAACTTGATCCTTCGAATGTCCCGGACTCTCTGAAGGAAGCCTGGATGGCGATCGAGCTTGGCAACTACAAGGCGAGTGGTGCAATGCTGCGAAAGTCGCTCAACTCGCCTAAAAAAGAGTTGCAGGAGGCTGCCAAAAGGTTGCAAGAGGTTGTCAAAACCGCCGCCACGGATGACTTTGAGGCGGCCAAGAAGGCGAGCGAAGACGAGCAACATTGGCGTGCTTACGAAATTTGCCAAAGACTGTCTGATCACTTTACCCCCGCAGATCTCCCTGCAGAGTTTGCAGAGTTCAAGAAAAATCTGATCAAAGAAGCCAAAGTGAAAACGGGAACAGCCGCCCGACGGACACTTGATGGAATTGTGAAATCTCTTAACGCGGGCAAGCCATTGAACAAAAAATTCAAGGCTCAATTGGAAAAGATGGTTTCGGACTTCGAAGACAGTGACCTGGCACACGATGCACAAGCGGCTCTGGATCGCCCCGATGAGGGACCATCAACGAAATCGGGTCGTGGATTTAAAACAGAAGTCGAGTCCGAATAGCATCGATCAAATCGTGCAGCCAGACATAACCAAGTGGCTGTCGTCCGCAATGAATGCGAGTAATGGCTGTGGTTCCCGCATGCGGATTCGATAACTGACTCGAATCGACCTCAACAGTGACCATAACGCTGATACCAATCTGATCGTCCACGTTGGTGGTTTCAGCAACGTTGCGAATCGTACCTCGATACGAACGGGAAGGATCTGAGGCGAGTAGAAAATCGACATCGAGATTCGGTTTCAATCGCTTTTGAGCATCCCGGACGTGTCCAAAATCTTTGTCGGCGATCCGCATTTCAATCACCCACGGAC
>JBAXBD010000298.1:0-7505 GCA_037142165.1 Schlesneria sp.
TCCTCGAACGAATTATCACAGGCTTTAAAGCGGAATAAGATGCGATTGCCCTGATGCAACAGACGGCAAGAAAGGACCGAAACGAACGTTTCATGCACAAATCTCCTCTTTCAACACAGTGACTCATCTGAACAAATAAGGGTAATAAAATACCAATGCGGGATCACATGATCCGCACTCCTGAACGGCTGAGCAATCCGATTCAAGCGACGCAAATTTAGAAAAACCTTCTTAGAACGGCAAACGAATGACCACCAACTTCATCGATTTTTCGTATTTTTAAAATGCATTACAGTTGTCATATAAGCACTATTAAATCTATTGGCGAACAATCGCTCAGACCGCGAACCTCCAATCACCGGCGGCGTAATTGCCCAAAATAACTCGTGTTGGCAGTCTTATGATGGTTTTGCGTCCAGTTATGAAGCACTTGGACGATAAGACAGGTTTCCACGTTGTGCGGGGTCAGAAGACCCGCGCAAAGCGAGTTGATCCATGTCCCAGACTTGCAGTTCTTGAGTGTTGTCTGTCAGAATAGAGACATTCTGCCTGATATTGGCGGGCAGAGTTACCGAGGTTGAAAGTTGCTGTGGCCTCCAGCCGCATAAGAAAAAAATGCATGGAGGCTGGAAGCCTCCACTACAGAAACTGACAACTGTTGCCGCGAACTCAAACAACTCACGACTTGCCGTCAATCATGGTTATTAACTTGTTACGTCTACAAATCGCGATCGTCGTTATCAGTGTTGTCACCGGAGTGGTGCTGGCAAACGATGTCGTCCCTGTCGATCGGAAATGGGATTTTGAAACGGATTCATCGGGCAAGCCGGCATCTGGATTTCGGACTGCTGTCGGAGAATGGACCGTTACACAGGATGAGCAGAATCGTGTCCTCGCCCAGAAGGCCCAGAACGCCGACTCGGTTTTCAATCTCATTCTTCGGCCCGATGTGCTCTATTCCGATCTGGAACTGAGCGTCCGGTTGAAAGCGGTCAAAGGGGTCGTCGATCAGGGAGGCGGCCTGGTCTGGCGAGTCAAAAATTCGCAGACGTACTATCTGGCTCGTTTCAATCCGCTGGAAGATTCGTTTCGCGTTTACAAGGTGGTCGATGGCAAGCGAATTCAACTTGGCAGCACGAAAGCGCCAGGCGATACCAACTGGCATACTCTTCGTATCACGATGCATGGCAGCAAGATCGGTTGTCACCTGGACGATACGACTCACCTCGAAGTCGAAGATACGTCGATTCGAGGTTACGGCCGGATCGGACTTTGGTCCAAGTCAGATGCTCAAACGTATTTCGATGACCTGACGGCGAAGGGGACGATCATCGTTCCCAAAGCTGCCGTACCGGACGCTGAAACGAAGGAATTCGAAATCAAGAGTGACCGACCGTATCTCGGTGGTCACGAGATCGATCTTTGGGGACTTCGCTGCGGAAATGCCTTCTTCAGTGACGCCGTGACAGAACGCTTCATTCGTAACTTCGACAACATGAACGCTCACGGAATCAATCTTGTTGGAGCGTATATTCAAGGAGTCAACGCAGGATTTCCCAACGGCGATGCCGGTCTGAATGGATTCAGCCGACATGGCGTGCTGTTGCCGGAAGTCGCTCGACGCATGGAATGGTTCATTCGCCAAGCGGACCGGCGTGGCATGGTCGTGATGATCGGAGTCATTACCCCCCGCAAGGATCAGGACTTTTATGATGACGCCGCCATCCGAAAGGCGATCGAAGAAACTGCTCGATTTCTGACCGAAAAGAAACTACGCAATGTGTTTGTCAACCTGTGCGACGAATTCAATCACCCGTTGAGTGCCGACAAACTCTTGATCCGTGAACCCGATGGTGCACAAAAGAAAGCTCAGATGACCGCGTGGTTCAAAGCGATTGCTCCGAATATCGAAGCGGGAGTCGGACCACATTGGAAAGCTGAGACCGAAGATCAATATCCCACAATGGACGTGCGAATTATTCAGAAGGGAATGCCTATCCCGAAAGAGGGATTCGTGGTGAATGTCGAACCGATCCGCGAAGACTATTTCCAGAACGATGGAATATTTAATCAGACCAATCTGGATGCTGTCTTCTCAAACTGTCGCAAGTATCTCGATGCACCGAATGCGGTCTTCATGTTTCATGCGGGCTTTGTGCAGGGAATTACCAACTTCAGCGGCACCGCACCTCATGCGGAAATGGGTGGATACGGAACCGGCCCAACCGACAGAGGGATTCGATTTTATTACGACTGGGTCCGAGACAATGTCGGAAAGTGGGAATACCCCAATCACGTCCCGGCATCTGAATTCTCGATCAATCCCTGACGAAAGAACGTTGAAGATAAAGACGAAAGAGTTTTGACCACGAATCTGACGAATTTCACGAATGGGAATCAGGAGAAATTCGAGCAAAACCGTTTGCGGCTGTGTACCGAAGGTAAAACTTGAAAGTAAACAATTGAGTTAACGAACTTTGTATTCTGCCGTATTTTATTCGTCAGATTTGCGAGATTCGTGGTTAACCTCTTTTTCTTAAATGAGTTGCAAGCAAATCAAATTCAACGCATCCCTTATCGAACCGCTTGAGCGACAACCGGTTTCAGTGGCGAAGCCACCAGGGGGAATTTCAGCGTGAATGTTGTTCCGATCCCGACGGCGCTTTCTACGCGAATCCGGCCTCCGTGCGCTTCCATGATATCGCGAGCCAGTGAGAGGCCCAAACCGGTTCCGCCCTGACCCTGTTCGTCGGCGGTCTTCGTCGTGAAAAATGGTTCGAAGATCCGGCGGAGTTTTTCCGGGGGAATGCCACAACCGGAATCCTGGATGCTGAGTTCGGCCTGACCTTGTTCCTTGTTCTGACGAACGGAGACGGTCAGATTGCCACCCTGTTCCATCGCCTGACGGGCATTGACGATCAGGTTCAGGATCACTTGTTGAACTTGCCCGGAATTCACGGCGGCGAATGGATGGTCCTCGAATTTCGTTGTCAGTCTGACCCGATAACGCTGCAAATCTTTTTCGACCAGCACGAGCACGTCCTCAACCAGCGGAACAAGATCCATCGGCTCTCGACGATCCCCCTGCTGTCTGGCATATGACAACATGCCGGTGGTAATTTTCGAGGCACGATGACCCGCGGCGAGGATTTTCTCGAACGATTTGTCTCGCATCGCTGCGTCTTTGTGGCGGATCCCCATCTTGGCGTAATTGATGACCGTCATCAGAATATTATTGAATTCGTGCGTGATCGATGAGGCGAGTACGCCGACGGAACTCATTTTCTGAGCCTGCAGCAATTGCTGTTGAAGAGATTGCACCTGTTGCTGAAGTTCGGCAATTCGAAGTGCAGCCCGACGTTCGTCGAATTCAGAAATTGTGCTCTTCATGTCGGAAACGACCTTGTTGTAATCACGTGATGAGAGCTTGCTATTACTTTACTCGTCGAGTATCGGACGACAGGGCAAGTCGACTTCACGCGCAAGACGTATCGATTGTTCTGAGTCTACTAACACCCGAGGGTCGTAGCGCGTACTCAAGTTGAGACGGGCAGGTAATTCAGAGAGGGTATGCCGACAGCCACACGTTCTTCAGCTGATTGGGTCGGGAACGTTGGCGTCCAAATTCTGTTGGTAACTGGGTTTGAGTCGAATCGCGACACCGACTGGGCAAGGTAAATTCGTTTAACCCGCAGCCGTCGGCGCAGGCCGATCGGCGTTCAGCCGATCGCTTCGGATTTTGTGTGCAAGAGAGGTCAATTTCCCTTTTTACATCACTGACCAGGCTGTTCTGGGGTCGGGCGTTCGAATTTCAAAATTGGCCGTATAAGCGATTTTCAACAATAAATTGATCAAGTCGGCCAATTTTGAGATTTGAACACCCGAACTCCTCTTCGAGACCGTCCCCCCAGCGGAAAATCGAAGGGAGTCTCGGTAAGATGCGTCGCCTATCCGACTCGCGTCAAACAGATTTAAGAATGCCGGAATTTCATTAATGCCGGGCGCGAGGGTCGTTTTACAGATCGTTAGTGATTTTTTACAGGAACAGGAAACCAATGAAAAAATCCAATTGGCTGATGGGTGTTGCATTAACCGCGTTCGTTTCAGGAATGGGTTGTCCCGTGAATGCGGATGAATATCTCAATGGGATCGAGTGGAAAGAGCCACCTCTGGTTGTCCCCGCCGAAAACAACGGAGCACCGTCGGACGCCGTTGTCTTATTCAATGGCAAAGATTTTTCCGCCTGGCAGGGTGCCGACAAGTGGAAAATCGAAGATGGAGCAATGGTTTGCGTAAAGGGTGATATTCGGACGAAGGAATCGTTCGGAGACTGTCAACTTCACATCGAATGGTCGGCACCAACACCAGCGACAGGAAGCGGACAAGGGCGCGGCAACAGCGGCATTTTCTTCCAGGATAATTACGAGTTACAAGTCCTTGATTCGTTTGAAAACAAGACCTACTTTGACGGTCAGGCGGGAGCCATCTACAAGCAGACACCACCCCAGGTGAATGCGACGAAGGCGCCCGGGACCTGGAACATCTACGACGTGATCTGGACCGGCCCCCGTTTCAACGACGACGGATCGTTGAAATCACCGGCGTATATCACGGCTTTGCATAATGGCGTTCTAATCCTGAACCATTTCGAATTGAAAGGTGATACCCCCTACAACCGTCCGCCGCAGTACAAAAAGCATGCGGATAAGTTGCCGATTCGGCTGCAGGACCACGGCAATCCCATGCGATTCCGCAACATCTGGATTCGCGAAACCAAACCGACCATCGGCGTGCAGGTAAAAAAGCCATTCCTTCGCGACGACAAAGGGAACGAGAAGTCGATTGAATAAGTCGCCTTGCAAGACGGATCAGACTGGCCGTTTGAATTTCTCGTCCACCGGGACCTGATATCCATTGGCCAGTCGATTTGTCATGTTGGCTGCACCGACGATGCTCATTAATTCCCCGAACATGGCATCGGTCATCCCTTTCTTCACGGCGGCCGCGCTGTGTGAGGCTACGCAATAATCGCAACCGTTGGTCGCGCTGACAGCGATATAGATCAGTTCACGCACCAGCGGGTCGAGTTCGCCAGGCGCACCCATCACCTCTTTCAACATGGCCCAGGTCCGTTGAAGAGTGGGCGGGTGGTTGGCGATCGCCTTCCAGAAATTATTGATCTCGTCCGTTTGACGAGTGGTGCGGATGTCGTCGTAGACTTCGCGAACCAGACCGGTACTTTGCTCGTATTCAATCAGAGAAGTCAACCGAAGATTCCTATCCATAAATCATGATGCTGGAACTTATTGGCAAACCGCTCCCACGACGAAGGTCTCACGGCAACACGCGCATCATCAGGACTGGCGATTACCTGAAAAGGACGCGTTCCAACCTGATTCCGAAACGATGGTTAAAACGGCTTTTACCACCAATTAGCGGTTACACCAGGAAACAACACAGCAATATCACCGGATAATTGATCACCTGACGGAATCGGTGTGGCATTGTCGATTTTTTGCATGCCGCATCGGGACGGGTCGTGCAGTTCGCCGGTGTTGATCTCGAAGAACCCGGGCATGACCTGACCCCCGCCAAGGGCCAGAGTGGGCGTTGCCACAGGTGCGCCAAAAAACTGAAAAAAAGCTGCTTTCATGATCTTTTATCTCTAAAACTTTGAGGACCTGTCCAAAAGGCCATTAGTCGGCCTGCGAGTTATGACGCATGACTACGATGTGGCGCCACAACCAAAAGGGAGTCATCAAAAGGATACTGCCAATGATGTCAGGCAAAGCGCTTGCGCACGGTGCTATTTAGTCATAGACCGGATCGCAGGTTCGGCAAGTTGGAATTTTTAAATATGGACAAAACCGGGGACGTCGTCCGGAGTTCGACTGGTCTTGTTCGGTTTCTGGTGGCGATTTTATTGGCATAAGAACGTGGCATTTCTTTCGCGGCTCACCTGCAAACCTTTGTCACTTGGCGAAGATAGTGAGATTTGAGAACATCTGCTGATCAGATTTTTCCGAATTAACTCGGATCGAAACGCGGACCCCAATTCACATCCGGTCCACTTGCTGCCCTTTTGAATCGCCTTTCAGATCAAACTTGAAGGAACCTCAATGTTTGTTCGACTTCGTCCGCTCGCATTGGGGCTGATCGTTGTCATCGTGATTTCGATGGCGATTGGAATTTCGCGCCTGATACCTTCCGGAAACGCTGTTGCCGACAGCTTGCGGGAAGTGGGTCCGCTCAAGTGGTTTCGTGGCAATCTTCATACGCATTCCCATTGGAGCGACGGTGACGACTACCTGGAAATGATCGCCGTCTGGTATCGGGAAAAGGGCTACGATTTTCTCGTCTTCACCGACCACAACACGATTGCCGATAAAATCCGCTGGGTGGAGATTGAACACACGAAAGGTGGAGAAGCGGCTTATGAAAAACTCAAAGCCAAGTTTCCTGAAAATTGGATTGAAGAGCGAATTAAAGACAAAAAACACGAAATTCGTCTGAAACGATTCGACGAAGTCTTCGCCAAATTGAATGAAAAGGACAAGTTCCTGCTGATTCAGGGAGAAGAAATCAGCGACTCATTCTCCAAACACCCGATTCACCTGAACGTGTCAAACCTTGTCAGGACGATTCCGCCTCACGGTGGTAACAGCGTGTCGGAAACAATTCAAAATGACGTGAACGCTCTACATGCCCAGCGTGAACGAACTCGTCGGCCCATGATGATTCACCTCAATCACCCCAATTTTTCCTGGGGAATTACGGCAGAAGATCTGGCACCCATTCGAGGAGAGAATTTCTTCGAGGTCTATAACGGTCACCCCCTTGTTCACAATCAGGGGGATGAGAATCATGCTTCTACGGAGCGGATCTGGGACATTATCAATACCAAACGACGGACCGAACTCAACCTGCCGCTGCTCTACGGCCTGGCCACCGACGACGGTCATTCGTATCACAGTATTCCATCTCGCGCGAGTGAACCAGGGCGAGGCTGGGTGATGGTCCTGGCCGAAAAACTCGATCCGGGAGCGTTAATTCATGCGATGGAAGCGGGTCGTTTTTACTCGTCATCGGGCGTGACGCTTGAAGAAGTGACGATGACGGAGAAAAGTCTCGAAGTCTCGGTCCGCCCCGATCCCGACGCGACGTACACGATCGAATTTATTGGAACGCGACAAGGGTTTGATCCCAAGAGTGAACCGGTTGTCGATAAGGCTGGCAAGGCTCTTCCGGTCACCCGAAAATACTCGAACGACATCGGCAAAGTTTTGAAAACCGTGACGGGAACATCAGCGTCATATACGTTTTCTGGCGACGAGTTGTATGTTCGAGCGAGGATTACCTCATCGCGACCCCATCCAAACCCGGCTGAAATCGGAGAGCCCCAACGCGCGTGGACGCAACCCGTCACGCCGTAGTACCTCACCACAGCCAAAATTGTAGGTGCCACTGGCGGCAGCTTTGTGCCGCCAGTGGCTTCGACTCGAATT
>JBAXBD010000299.1:0-7504 GCA_037142165.1 Schlesneria sp.
GGGACTTCGCTAAGAGTGTCGAATGTTTTGACGAGCACTTCTCTCGTTGCATCCAGCGTTTCGGGGGGACATGAGGCCGAGGCAAAGAACAATCCGGGATCGTGGGAATTGTCCGATCCAGCGAACACAGTCGTCGCCAACTTGGGCTCGACGAGTGCTTTGTAGAGGCGTCCGTTAGGGGCTTGCGTAATCAGGCCACCGAGAAGGCTAAGCGGTGCCCAATCATCGTGAGAGGCCGCAGGAACGTGATAGCCCAGACCAACGGAACCGACCGCTCCGACGCGCCGCAGGGTGACGACCCGTTCGCCATCCTGGGGCGGTTCTTCGGTGTAGGTTGCGTCGAGTCTACGTGTCGGTTTCGGAATGGAACCGAGATACTTCTCCACGAGTGCCAGCGCTTTCGGCTCTTCAAACTTACCCGTCACAATGAAGACGACATTGTCGGGTTGATAGTACTTGGCGTAAAAGTCCTGAAGTTTTTCGATGGGTACTCGTTCGATGTCGGAACGATTTCCGATCGTCGATTTTCCGTAGTTATGCCATTCATAAGCGGTCGCATAGATTCGCTGGTTCAGAATTGACGCGGGACTGTTTTCGCCTCGTTCGAACTCATTCCGTACGACTGAGAATTCCGACAGCAGGTCCTCGCGTTTAACGAAACTGTTCACGAGTCGATCCGACTCCAGCTTGATTCCGAATTCCAGGTTTTCGTCTGTGGCCGGCATCGTTTCGAAATAGTTGGTTCGATCGTTATTGGTGGTTCCGTTGAAGTTGGCACCGTGATCTCGTAATGCCTTGGGGACTTCCGGGAACGTCGGTGTTCCTTTGAAGACCATGTGTTCCAGCAGGTGCGCCATACCTGATTCCCCGTATCCCTCATGCCGACTTCCGACGAGAACCGTCATATTGACGGTGATACTGGGACGCGACATCTCAGGAAACAGGAGCACTCGGGCACCATTCCCGAGCCGGTATTCGGTTACACCTTCGATCGAGACAACCTTCTGAGTTGGCTCGGCCGTCGCAGACGACGCGGCCAAAAGAATCCAACCAATCACGAGCAACCGACGCATGAGAGACCCTTCCACTTCATGACACATGACATACGGAAAATCATCGATCGGCGCGGCTTTCATGCTACGATACCGTTGTCGCTGACGCAAACGGATAGACGCGTGTGCGCCCCGCTCACCCGGGTTCTGTTGCTACTTTCCGCTTTTACGTCGTCAACCTGCTCGATGATTCGGCGACCCTCGATTCACCTGATTGTTTGAGTCACAAGGCGAATTGCAAAACTTCAGGGGAATTCACATATTAAGTGACTTGGTTTCGGAGACGGTTCATTCGGGCCGTGGACATTCTTCCTTTTTTCAATGTGTTTGTTTTGAATTTGCGGAACTGTATGTTCCGGCAAGTTCGTTTTGATTGACCGGAGTCATCGTATGGCGACCGTTTCACCTGCCGATCTGCAAAACTTTGAATTACTGGCTGGGTTTCAACCGGATGAACTGGAAAAACTCGCCTCTTGTCTCACGGTACTCGATTACGCCGAGGGAGTGGTCGTCTTTACTGTTGGAGACTCGCTACGTTCGCTTTACATGGTGTTGAGTGGTCGAGTGCAGATCGATCTGATTGGAACCACGGTTGAGGAAACCAAGCTGGTCGAACTGGGGCCAAACGAAGTCTTTGGTGAAACGACTTTCTTTCACGCAGCCGAACATAACAACAAGGCTTGGTGCCAGGAACCGACTCGTCTGGCGGAATTGACCTATGCAACCTACGAACAATTGCTGAAAAGCAATTGTTCTATTGCGTATCACCTGGGGGCGAACGCGGCTCACATCCTGGCCGCTCGGCTGCAGGCGACGGACGTCTGGATACGAGAATTACTTGATCACGACGAACAGATTCACCGCCGGGACCTGCGTGAGCACTACCACAATGTGTTTCACCCTTCGTTTTCGACGCCGGGTGGATATGTCGGGCTGGGCGGGAACTGGTGATCGCCCGGATCAACCCGTTCGCCGACCTTAAGCAGCAGGGGTAATAGCAGCAGATTTATTGCGAGGCCGCCGGCGATGGCGACGCTGACCATCACGCCGAAATAGATCAGCGGTACGAAGTGCGAAGTTGCCAGAACGAGAAAACCGACGATCAGCGCGATATTCGAATACAGCAGTGGTTGGCGGGTTTCCGACTGCACGTGATGCAGGGCACCAGAAAAGTTCAGCCCCGACCGGCGAGCCCTTAAGTAGGCTGAAATGTAAAAGATACTGTCATGGATTGTCAGTCCCATGGTATCGCTGGAGATCATCGCTGTGCCGATATTCACAGGAACATTCAGCCAGCCCATGCCACCTAACAACAGGACGATCGGAATCACGTTCGGGACCAGCGAGACGACACCCATCCAGAGACTGCGGTAGGCAATCGTCATGATGGTAATCAAGCTGATCGCTCCCAGCATCAGGTCGGTCCACTGATCGTGCAGCAGACTGTCGATCAGGAACGTCAGCAACACAAATAAGCCTGTCACTTTGGTTTCGGGGAAGGTGGCGCGAGCGATCTCGCCGACTCGTGTAATCAGTTGTTCTTTCGCCTCTGACGACTGTCGTTCGTAAGACCTGAGCATGATCCGCATTCGACCCTGGTGTGGGTTGTACAGACTCGGCATGAACTCTGCTTGAAACCGGTTCAACCAACCAGCCTTTGCATCAGGCGTTCCGGCCACGAAGGGAATGGTCGGAACCATGTCCAGCCCGTCCGTCACGGCTACGACTTTTGTCAGTCCCTTTCCGTGATCGCCTTGAACGGCACGAAGTTCGTCTGCGAGCCGACGGACTTTGTCCAAAAACTCTTCCGTCAAACTTGCAGGAGCAGGAAAATTGACTTCCCACGCTCCTGCTCCGCCAAGTCGCGATTCGAGAAAATTCAGGCCTTGCACAACGGGACTGTTTGCCCGGAAATTCTTGCTGAAATCTGTTTCGATCTTCAGGCGAGATAAACCCAGTGCGCTGAAGCAGACAAGAACACCACAAACGGACCAGACGGCCCATTGATGTCGAAGGACCCAATGAGTAAGTCCTTCCAGGGATTGATTGACTTGTTGTTCACCTCGCGGGACGGGTAACGATGCTCGCTCGCGACCAATCAAAAATCCACCGGGAAGGACGAGGATCATGGCCACCAGAACCAGCAACGAACCGATCACCATGGTAATTCCGAACGAACGGACAGGATGGAGATGACTTGAAAGTTGAGCACCGAAGCCTGCTGCCGTTGTCAGGCAGACCCAGAAGACATCGGTCCCAATTGTTTTGACAGTCTGGCGGAACGCGTTCACGCGATTGTGTTCGTCTCGAAGCTTGCGGTAGTAAAGCGACATGTAGACGACGGTCGAGACACCAATGATTGTCACCAGCGAACCAAGGATCGAGCTGACCATGCTCAATTGCATGCCACTTTGGAACAGGATCGCTTTGGTCCACAGGATGACGAACTGGACAATCACGAACGGCAGCACAACCGCTCGCAGGCTGCGGAGAAAGAAAATGATGACCAGAATGAGCAGGCCCGAAGCGGCCCAGCCCATCCATTCGCCGTCTTCTTGAGCGTAACGGAACATGTCATGGACCAGAACGGGTTCACCAACAGCGAATGTTGGAATCGTCTGTTGGGCTGCGATCCGTTTGATTTCGGCCAGAGTCTCAGCACGCGGGACGGGTGACTTATGTGCGTCCAACAATCGCAGGGCGACGGCAGTGGTCTGGTTGTCATCCCCTAACAGGATTCCCCGGCTGAACTCGATCACTTGTTCCCGACCGGAACTGCCGAGGAAACGCGCGAACGCCAAGGTTCGGTTGAGGCTTTGGATGCTTCCCTCTGCGACTCCGGAAACCAGTTCCAGTTGATTCGCCAGCTCCTCCAGACGTTTCTGCCCCGCGTCGGTGAATAGTTCAGGGTCCGCATAGGCAACAAAGACGAATTCGTCGCCTCCGAACAACATTTTTCCTTCGACATAATCCTGCAGTCGGACGTTTTGAGCGGCGTAAAGCGATTCGATCGACTGATCAAACGAAAGTCGGCCTGCCGGGGCAATCGACACAAGAGCCAATATCACGGCAACTGCCAGCAATACTCGATTGTAGCGAACAAGAAAATCTACCAATCGGTCGATCGCTCGAAGCGGCATGAACAACATTCCAAACGGCATCGTACGGCAACATCGCTACCACACGAGACTTGAAGCACCCGAAACCACAATAACTGATGTTAGGTCATCGGGCTGCTCACGACCACCGCAGAGCATGGGTTTACGACGGCGACTGGCTGTTATCTCTGGAGTGTCAACCGGGCGTACCCGCATCTGAGGCCGAAGCGTTGAAGAGTTTTTCGCCTCGAAAACAATAGTTCTACCGATAATGTTGCGACTTTTTGCCTGCTTTTGGTCAAGCAGTCCTGAGTTGTTTAGCGATCACTGATGGGAAGCCACTGCTTCTCCGAGGACTCCAAAGCAGTGGCACATCCGGAATAAGCCGAAGATCGAGCATCAGGTTAATTCAGGGCACCAGCCGTTCGCATCATCCTCAGGACCAGATCTTCGAAGTTCACCTCGTTTGTCGTTTGCGTGCATCCCAGCCCATACTTTTTTCCATAAGCAGCCACACTCGCCTGGTACTCGTCGAAGACTTTTCGATAGTCGCGAAGCGCCCTTTCAGTAATTGTGACTTTTCGCATGACTTCTGTTTCGACGTCAACCAGTTCGATCTCGCCGAGCATGTTGGGCTGAGCTTCTTCAGGGGCGTGAATCTGAATAATGTGTGGTTCGTAGGTTCTGTGTCGCATCAGATCCAGACCCCGTTCAAAGCCTGCTGCATCGAACAAGTCGCTGACCACGATCGCCAGCCCCCGTCGCTGGGGTCGCATCACGAAGCCGCTGACGACACGAGCGAGATTGGTATCGGTCCCCTGCGGTTTCAATTCTTCAAGGAATCGCAGCAATGACAGGATTCGGTCTTTCCCGCGCGTCAAAGGGAAGTCGCCGAGGATTTCCTGGGAATAGGCCACGACCGAGACGCGATCAAGATCCGCCAGTGCGATATAGGCTAACGCTGCCGTGACCTGACGCGCCAGATCGAATTTCGCGGGTGTACCAAACCCCATGCTGCGAGAGCAGTCGAGCAGGAAGTAGACGTGCAAATCTTCTTCTTCCTGAAACCGCTTCAGCAGCAATTCGCCATGTCTGGCATAGACGTTCCAGTCAAGATGTCGAAAGTCATCACCGGGTGTGTATTCGCGGTGATCGGCAAATTCGATTCCGCCACCCATCTGCTTGGTCCGTCGTTGTGCGAGGACCGAACCCCGAAATACTCGCCGCGAGATAAGCGACAGATATTCGAGCTTCTTGAGAAAATCACCGTCGAAGAGCATTCGGTTCTCCAGGCAGAAGTCGTCGATCCAGTTAAAGACATTATGACAGAGGCGAATCGTCGTGCAAAGGGTTGGTCGGGTTGTTGTGGGTCGACATCGAATTTGTTTTGAGCTCGCGGTATTTTCGTGTTTAAGTCTTTTGAGATTGGTGAGCTTTCCGGGAGGTACGTCGATGTTTTCAGGAAATCGATTGCGAAGGCTACGCCCAATCTGTCGTTTCGCGGTTTGTTTCACGATCGTGTTAATTCTCGCGAATTATCTAATTGCCGTGGCTCAATCACCGAAGTCTCGTGGCGAGCAAAAGAACGAAAAATATTCGAAATCGCTTGGCGTCCCCGACTACGCAAAAATTGCGGGCTTCGTTGAGAACGCCAACTTGCCGACCGAGCAGCCTGAGTTGCTGTGGCAGGCGATGTCCGAGACGGTGGATGGCCAGGGAAAGGTTGTCAGTTATTCATTGACTGACGCCGCCATCGCGGATGGAGTTCTATATTTTGGAGATAGCAAAGGAGCGATTATTGCGTTCGATGTCAACGACCAGTCTGAATTGTGGACCCACGTTCATGGTAAGCGAATTTCCACGGAACCGTCGGTCGACAACGACAATGTTTATTTTGGATCGGAACAAGGAATCACAGCGTTACGACGAGATAATGGAACGCAGGTCTGGCACCATGTGATTGAAAAGGGTACCGGCGAAACAACACCGATTCCCGTCGGCGAATATGTTTACACATCGGGATATGACGGACGATCCTATTGCCTGAATCGAGCTGATGGAAAAGTCGTTTGGAAGCATGATTTTGTCGAAGACGCTCCGCCCGATCCACCCGAGTTTGCAAGTGCGAGAGCTCGTTTTCAGGAGATTAAGGCGAGACCAAGGGGTGCCGCATGTGATGGAAGGCTGTTCCTTCAGTCGGTGTTTGACCAGTCTCGTGTCATCGCCATTGAATGCGAAACCGGGAAGCGACGCTGGTCGTTTCAGACCGGTGGCTGGATGGGACCGGCTCCGACAATTGTAGACGGGCGTGTTTATATCTCGAGCCAGGATAAGCACATCTATTGCCTGAAACTGGAGACAGGTGAAGTGATCTGGAAACAAAAAACTCACAGTTGGCTGGCATCGCAAGCCGCCGTTTACGACGGTGTTGTTTACCTGCCACACCACGGAGGAAAGCTGTACCAGTTTAAGGCCGACACGGGCGAACTGATCCGAAAGTTTGAACCGCCGGACGAAGCCGATCGAAAGGGCCTTGTCTATTCGTTCCCCATCATTTCTCAAAAAACCGCTTATTTTCCTTCGGGAAGCGGAGTTTTTTTTGCCGTCAATATTGAGACCGGCGAGTTACGATGGAAGCTGCGTCCGTCAGAAGATTCTGAACTTTTTACGTCACCGGTAACCGATGGCTGTCGGATCTTTGTGACATCGCGTAAGGGAAATGAAAAAACGGGCGAGGACTCCATTCTCGCAATCGGCACGCACCCTTAGCCAAACACCCCATTGTTCCATGCTCCAGCAGTTGACCGCGATAGTTTGACGGCCTAGAGTTAAGGGTTTGTTGGTTGGACATTTGCGACCTTAAGGTTCCTTGCGGTTGATTTTTTCCATGGTCGCAGCCATTTATACAGGATGATTGACGCTCTATGTCTAAATCAGAACCAAAACGCCCGGCGGACCTGCCGGAACCACCCAGTAAAAAACCTGACAAAGGGAATTCCAGCAATCTGTTCTGGTTTCTGATGATCCTCGCGGTCGTCGGAGCAATCCTGTTTGGTTTTTCTGCCAAGTGGCGGGGAAAGACACTGACATACAGCGAATTCGTCAAGCGTCTTGAAGATCACACCTTACATGCTGAGAACGTCTTTGAGCTTCGTCGGGGACATAGCACAATCACGTTTCAGGACCAGCCAAAACACCTGACAAATGCCAAACGCAGTCCTGAGCAATACACCGTTTCCGTCGGCAGCATGAGCGACGCTGAGAAAGCTCGTCTCGATGAACTGCTTCGTAAAGAACACATCGACGACTGGGGTTATGACGAACCCCCGTCTCCGTATCGTGATCTGCTATATC
>JBAXBD010000300.1:0-7484 GCA_037142165.1 Schlesneria sp.
CGTGATGGGTTGTGCCACAGACGATCTGGTGGAACTCGATCGTCGCATGGATGCTGTCGCTGTGGGTAACTGGTTCGCCAAATCAGCGATCGAAATGGCATGCTGGGATATTCAGGGTAAAGCGACCGGCAAACCGGTCTACGAACTCTTGGGGGGCGCATGCCGTCCTCTCACGATCCGCAGTCGTTTCTCATTGGGGGCGTATGAACCCGAACGGGCTCGACGTCGGGCAACCGAACTTGTCGCCGCAGGATTTACCACCATCAAAGTCAAAGTCGGCATCGATCCCGTTCGCGATATCGAACGGGTACGCATCGTTCGCGATGTGATCGGCCCCGAGATCGCCCTGACGATCGATGCGAATGGAGGTTGGGACGTCGAAACTGCAATCCGATCGATTCGAGAACTGGAAGACTGCCACCTGGACATCGTCGAACAGCCGATTCCGCCTGGCGATTACACGGGACTGGCACGAGTGCGAAAAGAAACGAACGCGAAGATTCTTGCCGATGAAAGCTGCTTCGACCTGGTGAATGCTCAAGAGCTGATCCGCCACGATTGTTGTGATGCGATCAGTCTTTATCCCGGCAAAAATGGTGGCATTCGCAAGGCGACCGAGATCGCCGTGTTAGCGGAACAACACGGAATCGCGTGTTCCATCGGCTCGAACCTGGAATGGGACCTCGGCACGGCGGCCATGGCACACTTCATCATCGCGACACCGAACATGCAGGTCGAACGTTATCCCGGCGATTTACTCGGCCCGGATTACCATGAAGTTTCGATCGCGAAAAATCCGCTTTTGATCGACGGTCCACTAACGACCATTAATCCTGGACCCGGACTCGGAATTGAAGTCGATCGTAACGTGATCGAAAAGCATCGGATTAAATGATTAACGTGAGGCTCGGATGAAACCTCACGAGACGGGGATATCGCTGCGAGGCGTCGAATTCTCGATTTTGTGCCACTGCTTCGGAGTCTTCGGAGAAGCAGTGTGTTCTCGATTTTTCTGCCTGAGTTCCAAAGGGCACCGCTTGACCCAAAGCGGTCAAGCGGTGGCACGAAGATCGACTTCGCTTGTGCCACTGCTTAGGAGTCCTCGGATAAGCAGTGTCTTACGGAGTCAACGCGACATTGCCGAAGAGCACTGCTTGACCGAAGACGGGCAAGCAGTGGCACAGGAATTTAGAAAACTGACGTGACAACCCGCAATCAACCTAATTTCCGCAGAAGCTGTTTCGCTCGGCTCTTCCATCGACCATGCTTGCGAGCGATCCCGGCCGGGCTGCCATTGATATCCTGGATCAAGGCGAGAAGGTTTTCCCGAGCCTCCTTCGTTTTGCCTTGAGCAGCGTACATTTCTGCCAGCAGGTACAACGCTTCAGGGTGACGCCATCGCTTGACGTGCTGCTCCAGATGATTTCGAGCCGCATCAACGTCTCCCATCTCCTTCAACGCTCGCCCATGAACCAGTGAAACATCACCAAATTTGTACTGAGGATCTTTGTCGAGAACCTGACGCGTCAGCGTGCAAAGCTCTGAATAACGCTTCTGGCTGGCCGCCACTTGAGCAGCCCCCCACAACGCCTGGATATTCTGCGAATCCTTTTTCAGCGCCTGAGCGTAAGCCTCGTCGGCTCGGTCAAGCAGGCCGACTTCGCGTAGCGCGTTCCCCCCCTGAATGAACTGATGAGGGTTACCAATCTGTTGGGCTGCAGTCTCCAGCCGCGTCAATTCCCGCCCGCGAGTCCACCGCCTGAGAAACGAAGGGGTGGGAAATTCCAATGTCGGCAGGTATCGGAGGACGAAATACGCGAAAGGGCCAATCGGCTGAGCGATGATCAGGATCCAGATCCAGAACTGCCGATCAGGTTCTGTCCGATAGCAGTGATACAGCATCCAGATCCAGAAGAGAAAATAGGGAGCCGACAGCAGCGACACTATTAGCTCAAAAATCCAGAACATCCCCGATCCGGTCGGATCGATTTGATGAACGGGAGCTTCAGAAACCTGCGCCAGCCACCACATTCCGACTTTTCCTTCAAGGCAATGCCTCAAGGAGCCATTTTCCAGCCGTATTTGTTCAGTTCCAGCACCAGCATCACAACGCCCATGATCAGAGCGGCGAGCGAGACAGACAGCAGCGCAACGTAGACGTCTGGCGCTGCGGTATCATCAGTTTTACGAGGAGCCATAATCGACCTTTGCGGATCGGAGTGAATTCTAAATCTGCTATCTTATCGACATCACAGTTTTGTCGTGGCGGTATCGCCCACGTTGACGACTGCGTTTTTGGCTTTCGTGTAGATGTAACCGACAGACTTGTCGGCCTGCACCAGCGTCAGACGAATTTCGGCAACGTACTTATCACCTCGGAACAACGTCAACTTGTGCCCGACAACAAGCCCGTCATCTGACCCGATTGAAATCTCAATCAGCTCACGTGAACTTTTCTCGGCCTTGCGAACTTCTGTCACGATTCCTTCAACTGGTGGAGGAGGTGCCGTCTGAACGATCATCTGCTTTGGATCGGTCGTCAGGTTCTTCGACGCGAGAAATGACTTCATCGTCTTGAAGTCATTCAGCAACTGTTCGTACTTTTCGGAAACTTGTGTCAACTGGACGTCGAGTGCAAACCGCTTGTCTTCCGTATCATTCAGGTTTTTGACCAGATCTTCCCGCGAGAGGAACAATTCGCCATTGATACCCCGTTGCAGATCCGCTTCTTTTTTGCGTTCGGTCGCTTCCGTGTTTTTCAAATCGGCCAGATCCCGTTGCTGATCGACGTCTTTTCGCAATTGCTTGTTATCGAGGTCGAGCGTCGCGACCTGCGTTGTCAAAGCGGTCTTCTCGCCCGACAGCTTCGTCACATTGTCGGTCAATTTGCTGATCTTGTCAGCGGCATCGGCTCGTTCCTTATCGAACTCGGCCTGCATGTCCCGTACCTTGGTGTTGGCGGCCGCGAGGGCTGTCGCCGCCTTTTTCTCAGCGGCACGCCAATTGTTTTGAGCTGTGAAGACGGCGCCGGCAAACGCCATAAACATGATGCTCAGCACCAGGTGTAGTACGACTAGAATCTTACCGACTGTGGTCATTGTTCCGCCCCATCCGAATTAGATAACCGAAATGCCGACTTTTGATCCCTTGATGATCAACTCATTCGACTATTCATATTTATCGCCAAGTTGTTGTTTCAATTGCTTTTGTCGACGTTCAAGACGTTGACGGTTTTCTTCCAGCCGGATCAATTCAAACTCCAGAACTTTCTGCTGCTGCAGGGCAGCAAATTTATCGTTTCGCAGCAGTTCAAGCTGGTTCGCTAATCGGTAGCCCTCTTCACGTCGATCCTGAGCCAACCGCATTACGTCTTGTGTTTCCAGTGTTTTCGCCGAAAACTCGTCACCGACTTGTTTCAGTTGCCCGACCAGCTTTTCGATTTGTTCTTCATATTTTTTCACTCGTAACTGAACGCCAGCATCGTCTTCGGGGATCAGTTTCTTAATTACTGCCAGCCTCTCTGTCAGCGGCTGGACTTGTGGACTGAGTTCCTGCATTTTCTTATTCGCGTCATCTTCCAGTCGCTTTCGTGATTTCAAAATCACTTCGGCCAAAATCGGTGTTTTCGGGGAAACCTCAGTCTCTGTTCGCCGGTGCTTTGCCGAGTACATCACTTTTTCGCCCGGCTCGGTCGCAAATACAAACTCTTTTTGAAGTTCCGGCGACCGCATCTCGCCTTGCCAGTCGGGACCGCCATTACGCAACGCCACGACGAACGCGAGAAAGCCCATGCTGCACGCGGTGACGAAAACCACCAGAATTTTGCCAATACTATTCATGCAGGGCTTTCTGCCAAAACCGAGACTTCAACACGGAATAAAACAGGCCCAGAGAAGGATCTCTGAAATCATCACGACTTTAACGAATACAGAATCTTACGGGTCCAGAAAAATCAAAGTCAACTAGAAATTCGACAGATCAACCTGTCGACTCAACTTCAGTCACTCAGGAAACACCAATCCAAAACATGACGACAATCGTTTATCTTTCACTTGTTCGGCAGTCCGCGTCACCGTCTGCAAAACGAAAGAGTCTCCCGGAACAACTCGCATAAACGATGCGTTGTAAGGTACGGTTATCCCGATTAGCGCGAAATCAACGAAAATACCAAGTCACGTAGCGTCGGCGTCCAGCCGACGACGTTTTTTTCTGGCGTCGGCGTCCAGCCGACACCAGATCTTAATTCCTTCGACCAGCCCGGATCTCTGAAATCTCAAACTCAATGGACACCTGCGTCCGTGGGAAGCAGACACTCGTCACATTATTTTTGGACAAGAGCGGCCGCATACGTCACGAGATCGCTTCGCTCTTCGGCACTCCGCATCAGCACGTCAAACCGTCCCGCCTTCTGGCAAAGCTCCGCAAATGCCGCCGCAAAGTCCTGATCCGCTTTCACCAGATATTTTTCCGCGATCGGTAACGCCGCATCCAGTTGTTCGGTCCGGGCCAGCAAATCGACCATCACATACGCGATCATTGCCTGACTTTGTGCATCCGGTTCGTTGTCGAGCAGGTGCTGGAAATACCCCAACGCGTCGGCCCGATTGTCGTCGGAAAGGTATCGGAAGAACTGAATATGAGCCGGATAAAACTCCGTAAACGGCGGCTCGCCAGGATATTGGAATTGAACCGATAGCTGTGTCCCGTACTCGGCTAGATCGCGAGCCAGAGCCAGTTCCGGCTGACCGGGGGTCAACGAACGGGCGAAACGAACCGTCGAGTGCAGATGCGACACGTCGATGTGATAATTGTTTTCGGCGAACAACCAGTCGCGACCGGCGGTCAGTTCGCGAAGTGTCCGGGCTGGCTCGGCAAACGGCATTCGCTGCTTCCCTTCACGTTGAACGGATTGCAACAAGTCACCATGCAAGGTCCTGACCAGCAGAGCGGCACAGGCGGAACGTTGTTCGGGACTGAGATTCATGAACCCCTGATCAAGAGCCGTGATCGTGCTGCACGTTCCGTGTGTCTTCAGCATGATCTGCATCCCCTTGACGGGATGGATCAGCTTGTAAAACGCCAGATCGATCAATTCTTCCGATTCTTCATTCGATTCACGGGGCATGGGGACCGCTTCAATTGCATCCCGAATCGGTTGCGTTTCTCGTAGCGCGTGAAAATAAACAAACGATTGGCTCAGTTTTTTATCTGCCAGCAAAAGTTGTCCACCCTCGCGGGCTGCCGCGACATAGGCGGATTCAAATTCGTCCCGCCTGGCAGCCGGAACATCGTCAAATGATGTCGGTCGGTTCAGGGGGGCGCCCAGCTCATATTTCTTCTTCAAGCACAACGCGTCGAACAACTTATGGTATTCGCGTTGTTCCCGAAGAGAAGCGGCCAGCCGATCGAATACGGCGGAAGCACCTCCCGCATGAAGCTGGTCCTGAAGTTGGCTGAACAGGTTTTCCGACATGAATGCGTTTCCCAATACCCGATAAACAAGTTTCAATCCCGCCAGCGTACCAATGCCGGGGATCGTTGGCCAATCCCCGCCGTAGCGTGGGCTTCAGCCCGTGCGCAAGAACATCAGGCTGCGGCTGGAATCGCACACGACCTATCGTCATCCTCCAGCCGAGAAATATTCCGCGGGCCTCCAACCCACGGAATACTACGCACGAGTCCAGCCAACGCTAAACAAATCACACGCCGACAACCAACCAAACCACCGAAATCGGCGGATTACTTGCCCTTCCACGTTGTCCACGGCATCATCTTCCAAGCTCAACCACGCCAGATTCACAATTCCAAGAAGGAAGCCCCGATGCAGCGGTCTGTGTTTTTTAAACTCTGTGTCATGATGTTCCTCGAATTTTTCATCTGGGGAGCATGGCTGCCATCAAGCTTTGGTTTTTTCGGTGACGGAGCACTCGGCTTTAACGAATGGCAACGGTTCGGACTGAATATCGCCTTCCCCGTTTCGGCGATTATCGCCATGTTTTTCGGCAACCAGTTTGTCGATCGTAATTTCTCGGCCGAGAAATTCCTCGCACTCAGCCATTTTATCGGCGGACTGGCGATGCTTGGTTTCGGAGCCCTCGCATGGAAGACATTTCAGGGTAACGGAGACGCGTCAGGGAATTACTGGATCTACTTCGCCTGCATGGCCGTACATTGCTTTTTCTTCGTTCCCACGATTTCCGTGACGAATGCCATCGCATTCGCAAATATTAAAGATCCCCAAAAAGATTTCGGTCCGGTTCGCTTGTGGGGAACAATCGGTTGGATCGCAGCGAGCTGGCCGTTCATTTTCATCCTGGCTGACTGGGCCAAGATCCCGGCTTTCGGAAGCGTTGATTTTGTGAAATGGTTAGGCGCCGCGTTGGGAACATCGCTGTCTGGAACGGCATTGAACCAAGGAAAAAGCTGGGCATTCATCACCGCCGGGATTGCATCGCTCGTGCTGGCCGCCTTCAGCCTGACATTGCCTCACACGCCGCCGAAGCCAGCGACAAACGAAAAGCATTCGCTCGCCTGGCTGGAAGCGATGCGGTTGTTAAAACACCCGTTTCTGCTGGTCCTGTTTTTGGTCACGTTCATTGATGCCACCGTCCATGATGGCTTTTTCTACTTTGCGTTTACCTACCTCGAAAAGGTCGGCGTCCCTTCCAACTGGATTCAACCCGCAATGAGTGTCGGCCAACTTGCCGAAATCGGCACCATGGCCTTCCTTGGCCTGGTGCTTAAGAACCTCGGCTGGCGCTGGACCATGATTCTGGGGATACTTGGCCACACTGTTCGTTTTGGCGTCTGGGCATTCATCCCGAACCCATACTGCGCCGTGGCGGTCAACGTCCTGCATGGGATCTGTTACGCCTTCTTCTTCGCCACTCTCTACATTCTTGTCGACGAAGTCTTCCCGAAGGACGCTCGAACCAGCGCCCAGGGATTGTTCAACTTCCTGATCCTGGGGCTGGGACCGATCGCCGCCCGTTACCTGTGGCCTGCCATCGAAAAGGTCTATACGGCAGACAAGGTTGTCGATTATCGGACTTTGTTACTCTACCCCGCAGGTGCCGGTCTTCTCGCAGCAGTATTGCTACTGCTCTTCTTCCATCCCCCCAAGGGAAAACTGGAACATGCGACCGGCGACGAGTAAGTCAAGTAATCAGTCGTTTCGCGTGTAACCGGCGACCAGTGACAGCAGGCGAACGATCTCGAAGTACAACCAGACCAGCGTCACCATCAGGCTGAAGGCGGAGTACCATTCAAAATACTTTGGTGCTCCGTTTGACGCCGCCCTCTCAATGGACGCGAAGTCGAGGATCAGGTTCAGTGCCGCCACGATCGTGACGAACAACGTGAATCCAATCCCAATCAGCGTCGGCTGAAACAGGAACGGTAAACGAACGCCGAAAAGTGAACAGATAAACGCAATCATGTAAACCAAGGCGATTCCACCCGTCGCGGCGGAGAGACCCATATAG
>JBAXBD010000301.1:0-7478 GCA_037142165.1 Schlesneria sp.
TAACGGAATCGGCAGACCGGTCTCCCCCTCCCACCATTCTCCCAGGTCGAGCAGTTTGTGCAGACCGAAGAAAAGAAGCGAGGACAGGAACTTGAGATTGCCGGCGAAGCGAATGGAACGCCCGCGCCTCTGAAGAATGGACAAACAGCAGGAGCGCCCGCTGTTCCTGGGTCGCCAAAAGAAGGTCTTCTCCAAATCATCGATTTGCACGAGATGCGGACAATTAATGATGCCTTGCGCGAACTGAAAGGCTATGGAATCAAGTTGCCGGACCTTTATCCGCCAGGCGCGAAAGACGGGGAAACGTTCTATCCGTTCCGAATTCTACAAGATGACCACACAGTCCGAATGACGAGCCTTCGCGAATTGCTGCCGCAGCTTCGAGACCTTGGTGAACGAGGGATGAAGGTCACGCGTTTTAAAGGGCTAGGTGAAATGGACGCCGAAGAACTGTGGGATACCACCATGGACCCCGCCGCTCGGACACTGCTTAAGGTCACGATGTTCGACGCAGCGGCTGCGGATGAAATGTTCCGGGTTCTCATGGGTGACGCTGTTGAACCGCGGCGTGAATTCATCGAGAAGCATGCGCTCGATGTTAAAGACCTGGATGTGTGACGGACGGCACTGCCAAGTGAAACAGGATGTCGACGAAAAGAGAGCCCAGTGGTATTGCCACTGGGCTCTCTTGTTTTTCAAAAATCAAGCTTGGCAATTTGAGCGAGCGGACGACAGGTGCTTGTCCCACTTGGCGCACTGCATCGAAGTCTTCGAGAAGCAAATGCTTCACTACTGTCTGTAAAAGAACACTGCTTGATCGAGGACGATCAAGCAGTGGCACATCACGTAAAGGAGCGTTCCAACGGCAGGGCTTTCCTTCGAAAACCGATACAAGAAAACCATCACTCGGTTTTCGCCGGAGCCTCTTCACCCTGTTGCGGACGAATGGATTCGAAGTAACGACGAATTGTCTGGCGATGACCTAACGGAATTTGCTCATTCTCCAAAACCGCTTCACTCATCTTTTTGTATTTCTGGTAGACTTCTTTGTATCCCCGTTGGGCTTCTTGACGCCCCTCGGATGAAGAACTGGTTTCAAAGTCAGAATCCCCATCACCGCCAATGCCGGTGACCTGTTCTCGATTTGCACTGGAGTTGAGACTGGTCGGGTCCCCATCAATATTTCCGCTCTCTGACATTCCCCAGTTCTCGGATGAATTATTTGACTTTTGTTTCTTCTTTCCTTTGGCCGTGCTGTTCTTTTGGCAATTACATTTCCTGTCGCTCAGTTCGGCCAATTCTGCGTTTAGCAGATCGTTGATTCTCTTCTTGCGAGCTTGTTTTCCGACTTTATCTCCCAAACGTCTGGCACCGTTCATCGCCTTATCATCATCGTCATCCTCAATCCCTTCAGCAATATCCTTGGCCGCTTCGCTGATTGCCCCGTCCGCACCGTTGCCGGACCGCTTTGCCGCTTTTTTGAGTTTTTCAACGGTTGTTCTCGCTTCGTTTCGATCAAATTCGAGATCACTCAGTTCCGCGAGTTCCTTCATCGCCTTATCATATTTGCCTTCTGCCAACGCCTGGCCGGCTCCTTCAAGTGCCTTGGCCGATGCCATGGCCTCGCCTATTTCCTGAAGCTGCTGATCAACTTGCTCGAGGCTGGACTGGCTTTGAGCTGACTGAATGGCCGCCTGCATTTCAGAAATCTTGGCAAGTGCTTCTTTCACATCGACCCCAGGCTCCTTGAGCTCTTCTGCCTTTTGCTTTAATTCCTTGAGCAATTGCTCTAATTCGGGGTCAGAATCCTTGTTGAATTCGTCTTCCAGTTCCTTGATGCTCTCCTCCATCGCCTGTGCTTCGGCGACGATTTGCTCGTCCGGGGCTGCGGCGCCAGCAGAAGCTTCTTCTTGTTTCAGGGGAAGCAACGAGAAAATCACTGCGGCTGCTGTTGCCACGAGAGCACCGGGCAACAAGCGTGGAGCTTTCAATGGAGCAACGATGTCAGCATCAACGTGGCTTAAATGCTTCATGGCGTCCGCGAGTTGCAGTTCAGCAAAGCCCTGTTTGTCGGCAGGAATTTTTCGCCCGGCGAAATCCAGCGCCGATTCGGTACGGTCCTTCAATCCATAGTGAAGGTCTACAGCTTGAGCCGCGGCAATCCAATTGGGCCTGGGCAAATGCCAGACAATCGCAAACAAGCCGGCGAGCACTGGGCCGACCAATAGCGACAGTCCAGCCATCCAGCCGCCGTCAAGCCAATTCAGAGAGAGGCGAGCGATTGCACAAACAAGAGCGACAGCAGCACCGCACAGTAAACCAGAGATCATCCAAGTTGTCATGGCCTGCAACAGTTGGCGACGTTGCACAGGTTGTAGTTTTGAACGAAGTTCTGCGGTCACTGTCCGTCTCCCAAACGATAATCAGAAAAGCTGTGAAAGTACAATTCCACAGGCATTCAGAGACAAAGCGTCTGGAAGACTACCCATCCAATCCTGGTTCGGCAAGTAGAATCTGGCAAAAATTCAGGGAGCGGGTTTGACAGCAGGTTTGAAAGATTCTTCAAAAGTCTGAATTTTTCAGTTGCATTCCGAGCGCAAAATCGCCAAAACAATTCTGCTGCTTGAAAGTCACCCTCCGTTGTTAACCGACTACTGAATCCCAATCCATTGAACAGCTTTGTGCTTGCCCCTTTTTGGTGTAAGCAGAATCCATTGCAAATCACGGTTCGGCGTTCTGTCATTCGGCATGTCCGTCCGAGTTAGTTAATAGAAGCATCCACAATCGAAACGAGTTCGTCGTAACGATTCCGTTAACGACATTAAGTTTCAAACAACCCTCCCCTCCAAAGTACATTTCCCAAAAACATCATGAACATGAAACCTCGTCCTTCTTATCCACGTACAACACCGGCTTCTTCGACGCCAGCGGCCCCTGCTGGCTGGGATTTCTCAGAAGAGGCACCGCTTTCAAGCTCAGTCGGGCGCGAGGCGGCACCGATTGCTCGCGAAACGCCTCTTCAGAGAGAACCGGCCCCTGCTGCGACTCCCACCAAAATCGTCGATGTGGAAGAAGACGATGATGCCAGCCATTTCGTAGCCGACGAGCGCTATGAAGAAATCAAGCGAGGTGCATCCGACATCCACATCGCAGAGTTGCAACGCCTGACGATGAAAGATCTGATTGTTCTCGCGAAAAAAGAGAACATTTCGGAATACACCGGTCTAAAGAAGCAGGACCTCATTTTCAAAATCCTCAAAGAGAGGACGAAAATGAATGGCCTGATGTTCGGCGAGGGAACATTAGAAATCCTGCCTGATGGCTTTGGATTCCTTCGTGCCGCAGATTACCACTACCTTCCGTGCCCAGACGATATCTATGTCTCACCCAGCCAGATTCGCCGATTCGGGCTTCGTAATGGCGCGATGGTGGCCGGTCAGATTCGTCCACCGAAGGAAAACGAGCGTTATTTTGCATTGCTGCGAGTCGAAGCGATTAACAACGAAGATCCAAATCTCTTGACTGAGAAGGTCTTTTTCGATGACTTGACCCCCTTGCATCCGACTCGTCGCCTGAAACTGTGCAGCGATCCGAATGAACTCAGCACGCGAGTTGTCGACATGGTCGCTCCCATCGGAATGGGCCAGCGAGGTTTGATCGTTTCTCCTCCAAAAGCTGGCAAAACGATCCTGTTGCAAAAGATGGCCAAAGCCGTTCTCGCCGCCGATCCAGACGTCTATGTCATCGTCTTGCTGATCGATGAGCGTCCCGAAGAAGTGACAGATATGGAACGACAAGTGAAGGGGAAAAACTGCGAAGTCATCAGCAGTACTTTCGACGAACCTCCGAGCCGACATATTCAAGTTTCGGAGATGGTCATCGAAAAGGCCAAACGTATGGTCGAATACGGCCAGCACGTTGTAATCTTCCTCGACTCGATCACACGCTTAGCCCGCGCGTGGAACACCGAGTGCCCACATTCCGGAAAAATCCTTACCGGTGGTGTTGATGCCAATGCTCTTCAACATCCAAAGCGATTTTTCGGAGCCGCACGCAATGTCGAAGAAGGGGGAAGTTTGACGATCGTCGCAACGGCTCTTGTCGACACAGGCAGCAAGATGGACGACGTCATTTTCGAAGAATTCAAAGGGACGGGAAATACGGAATTGCACCTTGACCGACGGATGGTCGAAAAACGTGTCTGGCCCGCGATCGACGTGAATAAATCAGGGACCCGCCGCGAAGAACTGCTGATGTCAGAAGACGAACTTCGTCGAATCTGGTTACTTCGTCGAGTTCTGAACGACATGAATCCGGTCGAAGCAATGGAACTGCTGACCAGTCGCATGCGGCGGACCAAGAGTAACGACGAATTCCTGCAGACCATGAATCTGAATTAATAAAAGTACAAGGATCAATTCTTGATGCCGAATCTTCTTGATGGAAATTTGCTTGCTGGTGACATCCAAGTTGCCATCGTCGTCTCGCGGTTTAACGATCTTGTCACAGATCGATTACTGGCTGGTGCGATTGACACCTTCCGTCGTCACGGAGTTGCGGACAACCGAATTACGGTGGTCCGCGTTCCCGGCGCATTTGAAATTCCACTGCCAGCAAAACGGCTTGCCGAAAGTGGAAAATTCAACGCGGTCGTCTGCTTAGGAGCAGTCATACAGGGTGAGACGTCTCATCACGAATACATTAACCACCCCATGGCCTCAGCCATCATGCAGGCATCACTTTCAAGCGGTGTTCCTGTCACATTCGGTGTGCTCACATGCAGTTCGATGGAACAGGCTCTTGATCGTGCGGGGGGAAAGGGAGGAAACAAGGGAATTGAAGCCTCATTGGCTGCAATTGAGACGATCAACCTGCTTGCACAGATGAAGTCGCACGGAATCTGAAATTCGACAAGTTATCAAAGCCGCTTATGTCGATTGCACTCACGAATCTTCGCCAGATGGCCAAGCATGGCTGCGTACGCGACCGGGTCGAATTTTCGAAATGTATATGTGGCGGCGTACGCGGTTTTGAATGGATCGGGATCCAAAGATTGGCGTCGTTTCGTGGGCTCGGGTGACTGCGCCTGAACGCCCTGCTGGCGCTCGTACTTCGAAACTGATCCGCTGTCCGATCGAAGGGTAACTTCTTCACAGGCCGGGCACGAAATCAATTCATAGACGGTGGCAGACCGGCTTGACTGACTCGAATGTAGTTCGTTTGCCTCTCGTTTGAGCCGAGTGTGACTGCCAATGATCTCCATTGGAGTTTCAACGCCGCAATAAGAGCACTTTTGTGAGGGAGTGAATCGTCGTTCATTTTCCGTCATCGTGGTCGCTCCCACTATTTTGATTTCACACAACGAAATCCAACGGCATCGTCTTTCCCTCTACGAGAGATACTCTGTCTTGAAGTGCTAGTCAACTTTTCAAAGTGATCTTTCCACGAGCCGCCGCGAATCACCAGCAGTTTTGTCTCGTCATCAACAAGAGAACGTCGTTTGTTTTCTGCCGCAAGTTTGTAATCCGGCGAATATGAATCCGCGGTGAATTCCCATAAATAACCGTGAAAATCATACAAACCCCAGGGGTTTGGCTTTAATGCACCGACCTGAGGGTCATTCCCCGCAGCATTTCCTGTATGCCATGCGTAGTCATTGAGAATTGTGGCGATCGGAGACTTGTCACTCTCGTTTTGAGGGTTGTCGCCAAAACTGTATTTCGTTTCCGTACCTGCGCGACAACAGTATTCCCATTCCGCCTCGGTTGGCAGACGAATTTTTTCGTTGGCATCGATCAACTTTTGAGCCTGCAACATTTGAGTAATCTTCAAACAGAATTCGTTTGCATCGTCCCAGGTCATCATTTCCACAGAATTTCGAGGACCTTTCCACCGACTTGGATTCGATCCCATCACGGCTTCATACAGGTTTTGTGGAACCTCATATTTGGCCATCGAAAATGGGCGTGACATTTTCACGAGATGCTGCGGCTGCTCGCTGGGGCTTCCTGAATCGCTTCCCATCTTGAACGACGCAGGGAACTTGGATGCGCCAGGTGTGATCGAAACGAACTCGTTCACAAATGTTTGCAGGAGCATCGTCGTTCGCTTGTCCTCGGCTCGACTGATTCCTGACGTGACCAGGCATCCCATCAACAGCATTAGAATTCGGCGGTAAGTTACAACGGGGATCAAATTCATTTTGAACGCTCCTGAACGAACGATATTGGGAACGCATGGATTCTAACGCGATATCTGTGCACCGTCGCTGTTGGTGATGATGATGAATCCATTATGTAGCAAGCAAAGACTTCCATGCCGTACCACTCAAAAAACGGCCTCACAAAAAACTTCCTCAGTCATGTTAATGAAAACTTGTTCGACGGTCGTTACGATCCGATTCAGTCTGGTTCGTTTCCATGTTTCGCTCAGGAGGAATTGTCATGTTGCGTTTGTTTGCGCTGGTGATGGGGTTGTGTTTATTGACGGCATCAGCCGATGGAGCCATTCAGTCGAAGAAGTTGACGTACAAGCACGGTGATGTCGACTGTATCGGCTATCTCGCCTGGGATGATGCGATCGAAGGACCTCGGCCTGGCGTGCTGGTCTTTCACGAATTCTGGGGCCTGGATGCCTACGCAAAGCAACGAGTCGACCAGCTTGCTAAACTCGGTTATGTCGCCTTCGCAGCCGATCTGTATGGCGAGGGAAAGCTCGTCGATCACCCTAAAGACGCTAGTGCGATGGCCGGTCAACTTCGCTCGAATGTTGACGACTGGAAAAAGCGAGGTCTCGAAGCGCTGGAAGTTTTGAAATCGCAACCTCAATGCGATAAGTCGAAGATTGCTGCGATCGGTTACTGCCTGGGGGGATCAACGGCTCAACAACTGGCATTTGCAGGGACAGACCTGAAAGCGTTCGTCAGCTTCCACGGCGGCTTGGTCATTCCAACCGCCGAACAAGTGAAATCGGTTAAGGGATTAATCTTGATTTGTCATGGTGCCGACGATTCATTTATCAGTCCGGATACCGTGAAAGAATTTCGTGCGGCTCTTGATGCCAACGGTGGCAAATATGGCTTCATGTCGTACCAAGGCGCCCGTCATAGCTTTACTGTTCCCGAAGCAGACGCAACAGCGAAGAAATTTAATCTCGATGGCCTTCGTTACAACAAAGAAGCCGATGAAAAGAGCTGGGCCGATATGCGGAAATTATTCAAGGAAACGCTCGGGAAGTAGCACCTATTTCGCCAAAGCTCGAATGGTTGCGACTGGGGTACAGGCCTTAAAGACCATCTGTGGATCGGCTCGCTTTCTGGCATGTGCGTTCTCGTCAGATTCAGCCGGTCCCCCATCTTGCTGGGGATCGGCGGCTTGCCTTACGGTTCTTGGACGTCGCCTGCGGTTTGAAGCATCACCGCCGGCATACAGCGTATAAGTCCGGCTGACCTGACCGATGACATTACCCGCCCCATCCAT
>JBAXBD010000302.1:0-7475 GCA_037142165.1 Schlesneria sp.
GGTATCCGCCACGATCAATGTGTATCGAGGCTTCAGTCCCTTGAAACTCGATCCGGGCACCGTTTCTTGCATTGGCGAAGGTTCCTTCAAAATGCATCTGAATGTTACCGGGATAGCTTAAAACGGTTTGCACGGTGTCGGGGGTTTCCCAAACCCCTTCACTGTAAAAATGCTGGCCCAAGCTAACGGCATGATCTGGGTGGTCGACGTTCAATACCCAATGCGCAACGTCGATCCAATGAACCATCAGGTCGGTGAAGATGCCACCACCGAAGTCCCAGAACCAGCGCCAGTTCATCATGCGATACTCGTCAAAGGGCTGGTCCTTGGCATTTCCGCAGAACTTTTTCCAATCGACACCGCTGAAATCGAGCTTGGGGATGTTACGGCGAACTCGGTCGGCGTTGCGATTCCAGCTCATATGAACCTTGACGACCTTGCCGATATGTCCAGTCTGGATCAGTTCGCGGGCCTTGACGATATGGGGCATCGATCGCTGCTGAGTGCCGACCTGAACGATCCTTTTGTATTTTGTCGAAGCGTCGAGCAGGGCGGCACCTTCGGAAAGATCGTGTGTTAACGGCTTTTCGACGTAGACATCTTTCCCTGAGGCGCAGGCGGCCAAAGTCATTGGGGCATGCCAATGATCGGGAGTACCGATCACGACGGCATCAATCCCCTTGTCGTCAAGAACCGATTGCCAATCTTTTGTGACGGCAGCTTTTGCATCGGCAAGCGGTTTGGCCTGTCCAATTGAGTGATCGAAGATGTCGCAGATTGAGGTGATTTTGACGCCGGGAATGGACCCGAGAACTTCCATCAACTTTCGGCATCGGCCCCCGACTCCAATACAGCCAATCTGGATCACTTCGTTGGCTGCAAATGCTCGGCCTGGGGATAACACGGTGGCCGCAGTGACGAGTCCTGCCGCTTGAAGAAATTCCCGACGACTTTCACGGAGTGTTGTTGGCATGGTGGCCTTTCAAATTGGGCGAGGTTCGAGGTCAGGATGAATTACTCGACTCGATCGATTGTTGCGTGCCGTTGACAGTGAACGGTTCACTGCGGCGTCGGGTTATAGACTGTTTCTGCGGCCTGAAACCCGTTTGATTTGTGCGTTCCGTCACAGAAAGGCCTGCTTTTTGAAGCCCCACACCGACATAGCGCAATGTTCTCTTTTCCTGCCGTATCATATTGGTTTCCCAAATGATCGGTGAGCTTGACGACGCCAGTCACCAATAGTGGTCCATTTTCCCGAGTCTTGATTGTGACTTCTGGCATGAATTTCTCCTCCGGTGAATATGATCACATGGGATTCTCGTTGACGAATCGAAGGGATTCGATGGATTTTATCTTGTCGACACTGCGGGTCGAAGGGACAGGACGAGAATTTTGTCGCAATTCGATCTCGTCGTCGTGTGGAAATTCGCATAAATTTGGGAACTGACAGTGTCGTCCCGAAAAGTTGATATACTCCCGTCGAAGCGACGGGTTACTAGATCTCATGAAGAGGGGGGCTGGAGATGCTTCACCAAAGAATGTCTCGTTCGGCAAAGTGGATCTTGCTGGTTGTAGTCTTTTGGGGAATAGAGCGTTCATCCTTTGCTCAAAAGAAAGATGTTTTTCGAGAGGCCCGTCACTATCTGGTCTCCGAATACATCGAGCGTGAGGGGATTACGAACCCTCGCGTGTTGGACAGTCTTCGTCAGGTTCCAAGGCACGAATTCGTGACACCGCAGTATCGTCACGATGCCTATGTTGATGCGGCTTTACCGATCGGCCATAAGCAAACGATTTCGCCGCCGTTCGTCGTTGCCTACATGACCCAGACGATTGACCCTCAACCGAATGACCGCGTGCTGGAAATTGGAACCGGTAGCGGTTATCAGGCAGCCGTTCTTTCAAATCTCGTCAAAGAAGTCTATTCGATTGAAATCGTTGACGCACTTGGAACAACGGCGGCCGAACGCTTGAAACGACTCAAGTATGATAACGTGAAAACGAAAATTGGAGACGGATATCTTGGATGGGAAGAATACGCTCCGTTTGACAAAATCATCGTGACTTGCTCACCGGAAAACGTTCCGAAACCCTTAATCGAACAACTGAAAGAGGGTGGACGTTTACTCGTTCCTCTGGGTGAACGATATCAGCAGGTCTTTCATCAGTTCGAGAAAAAAGATGGCAAGCTGGAAGAAAAAAAATTGATCTCGACACTGTTCGTTCCGATGACCGGAGAATCAGAAGAACAGCGTAAAGTGAAGCCTGACCCACTACATCCGAAGATCTTAAATGGAAGTTTCGAATCTGACCAAAACAATGATGGATACGCGGATCACTGGCATTATCAACGTTTGACCACCTTGCTGGAAGAAGGTGCACAAGAGGGGAAACGCTGCATCCTGTTCGAAGCAACTGAACCTGGTCGACTTGCACAAGGTTTGCAGGCGGCGGCGATTGATGGGTCGAAAATTGGATCGCTGCAGGTCCGAGTCCAGTATAAGACCGAAGACGTAAAAGGCGGGCGCGAAGAGCACGAGATCGCCTCGATTCGATTTCATTTCTACGATGAAAATCGACGCGCAATCGACAATCCTCTCGTCGGCCCGTGGGTCGGAACGAATGATTGGTCAAGGGCTACAAAAATCATCAACGTACCTCCAAAGGCTCGTGAAATGATCGTTCGAATCGGACTGAACGGTGCGACAGGAAAGCTTTGGTTGGATGACCTCGTCATCACGCCAAAGCCACGATGAAGCTGATTTCTGCGAGTCGTTAAGTGGAAAAATCGCTACGAAAATGGTGCAAAGAATCTTTGGCGTTCTGTCGTACCCAACCGCTTGTTGACGGCACTAGTGGTGAATACATTGAAGCTGAACGAAGGGTAAATTCGGCTGCTTTTTCGAAGTTGTCGATGTTGCGCGGGGTTCATGTTATCGCAACAGTTGCTGGGTCAGATCTGGAAATTGATTCAACTTGGGCTTCCGACGACTACCTCTCTAGAACATGCCCATTGAGTGCTATATCCCCGATAGAAATCCTCGGCGAAATCCACGAATTTCTTGTATCGTTACGGACACCGCCATCGACGGGAGTCGTAAAGGCAGACACAAAAGCACGGACCATGAATGGGGTTTTTTATACGCCAAAATATATTGTCGATGAGATTGTTCAAAAAACACTCGTTGCACGCCTGACGAAGACTAACCAATCTCAAGCGGGACAAATCCTAGTCCTCGATCCTGCGGCCGGTTGCGGGGCGTTTCTTGCTGCGGCGTATCGAACGTTGTTGGACTGGAATCTGGAATGGCTGACTTCAAATCTGTCTGTAAAGAACGCGAGTAATGTCGTTCTGACACAAGATGGCTGGAAACTGACGTTCAGTCGATGTCAAAGTATTCTCGCCAATCAACTTTTTGGTGTCGATCTCGACCCCATCGCGGTTCAAGTCATGCGACGTACGCTCTGGTTGATTATGTTCGAATCAGCCGCACCCGAGAGTAAGCCTGATCCATCTTCCATAAGTTGGGCTCTCTTTAGAACGAACTTCAAAACAGGACATTCGTTGATCGGATGTTCGTTCGCAGATGTTCCAACTTCAAATGATTGCTCCACACGTGTTAGCGGAGAAGTTCAAGGGTTTGATTGGCGGCGTGAATTTTTCCAAGTATTCGAGCAGGGCGGATTTGATCTGGTCATCGGCAATCCGCCATATCGGCGAGAGCGAGATTTCAAAATGGAACTCGACAAAATATCTGAGACCCCTTTTGGCAGGAGGTATCGATCTGCTCGAATGGACTTGTGGTACTACTTTGTTCATCGCGGCATCGACCTGTTAAAACGTGGCGGATCACTCTCTTTCATCACTAATTCTTACTGGATCAATGGAAAAGGATCAGACAAGCTGATCGCGACATTGCGAGACGATGTCCATTTGGATGAATTGTTTTTTCTTCGAAACCAGCCAGTATTTTCAGGAGTTTCCGGTCATCACGTCATCCTACGTCTGACAAAGTCGAGCAGTGATCTTGGTACGCGGATTAAGGCCGTTCCTCGAAAACTCGTTCCTTCGGCGGAACCATTTCTGACAGGCGATGCACGGGTCCATGATTTCGTCAAGTCGAAGGAACATCTGTTCTGCGACGGCCGACTCAACGTACTGCCGCCGCTAAATGGATTGCTCGATAAACTGGAGATTCATCCGCAACTTTCCGAGTTCGGAGCGGTTCGCCAAGGGATTGCCGAGAACCCCGCGACAATCAATCGTCGAACATTGGAACGCTTCCGCAGCCATAAAAAGGCAGCGAACTGGGAGGTCGGAGAAGGTGTATTTTCATTGCAGCATGTCGAAGTGGCCGGACTTCGACTTGCGCAAGAAGAAGGCCAACTCTTAAGGCCTTACCATGACCTTTGTGATCTGGATCGTTATTGGTCCGCATCGTGTCCGTCAAGGCAATTGATCTTTTCCACACGACAGACGTGTCCAGAGATTGATTCACTGCCTCAACTTCGCAAGCATCTTGAGCGATTTCGGCCGATCCTCGATGTGCGGCGCGAAACAGTTCAGGGAAGCAACTGTTGGTGGCATTTACATTGGCCACGTGACAATCGAATTTGGCAATCAAGCAAACTGGTCGTTCTCCAAATGGCAGTTCGCCCTAGCACCGTCCCGATAATTAGACCTTCGTATGTTCCGTTCAGTACGAATGTTTTTGTCCCTGGAGCCGATACCCGGGAAGATTTAAGGTATTTTTGTGGCCTGCTCAACTCAAAAGTCCTTTGGGCCTGGTTTGAGCATCATGCGAAACGTCGTGGAGTTGGCCTGGAACTGAATGGACGGACACTCGAACGAGCCCCGATTCGCAGGATCGATTTTGCCAAAGTGAAAGAAGTCACGAGACACGACGAAATGGTTGAATTGGTGGATTTACGAATCGAGTTGTCTTCAACTTTAACGAGCAAACGCAATGGTAGTGCATGCGAGACTAACGAGACTAATCAGAAGATTGTTGATGTCGAGTCAAGCATCGACTCTCTCGTCGCTGAACTTTACGGACTCAGCTCCACAGAGATTGAGTCCGTTAATGAGGTGACCAATGAGAATCCCGTTGAATGAAGCACGCGTTAGACTTGATCGACACACTACACGGCGCTTGACGTAGCGGGTCAAGAAATGCAAGCAGCCCGACCGCTCAAAGGCGTTCGGGCTGCTGGTTCGGCAGCGGGCCGGGTCGCTCCGCCGCGAATCAATCTCTTTTGTTATCAGTGAATTAGTTTCGTTGAGGCGTAATAATGGTTTGACTCGTTTGTTCAATGGGTCGATCAGCGTTCGGTCGCGTCGAACTTTCGGCTGAACCAAGTCCATTCGCTTGCGAACTCCAGTTTCGAAACGGAGACAATGCTTCGTCTGGCGAGAATGGGTGCAGTGAATTGGCGTTTGCAAATCGTCGTCGAGCTTCGCCGCAACTGCGTGCAGCGACTTCGATGAACTCTTGTTTTCGTTGTTTCGAGATCCCTTCCAGTTTATTTCCGGTCTGCTCGACCCATCCAGGGTGTTTCACCATTGCCTGCGACATCAGATGGACGAACAGCGTCATTTGCTTGAAATTCCGATCTGCAATGCTGTGGCTGACAGGAGCGATCACTCGAGCAGCGGCTTCAATCGCCTGCGACGGAAATTCGACGTACACGTCTCCAGAATGAGTTCCGATAATCCGCCCATCTTGCTCTTTCGCAAACGTCGTCTGAACTCGCATCAATGAGCGGGCGATAATGGGCTTCGACAACAACGGACTTTTGAACGCTCCGTCGCAATGAATCATTGTGTCAGTTGGCGTGTGAATGAGCAGTTCCAAGTCACCTATCGACCCATCGCCTGCGTCCGCGTGATACTGGTTTGGTCCTGTTTCATGGAGTTGAAATTGAGAGATATCCATGGCTCGCCAGGTTGAGACCGCGACATCTGGATTGCTCAAGAAATATTCATAAACCGAAGGGTCGCATTCAAACGAGATTGTTGGCAGCTTGCGGAACATCCCAAGATTCTTGAGAACAGCCTGCGATTTTTGTTGAGCCTCTGGTGAGAGTCTCTCAAGCCCAAGTTCTGCGATCGATTGTTTACGTACTGTCGTCGTTGAACTGCCGGGTTTGATGATTGTCAGTCCAGGGTACTGAGTCAGTTCTTCATGTTCAGTTTCGCGCACGGCGGATCGGTTACTAACCTGCGCCAATCCTTCATTTGATTCTGGTCCGTCGGCAGCGTCGAGCAGTGCTGCCGAGAGACATACCGTTGCGCCGATTGATAACGAGCGCAACCATCTCCCCCGCAGGAACGAGTGTGGCATTCCGTGATTCCCCCTGTTTCCAATCGTGACGAAGCCAATTGGCGTTCGTCGGCACTCCGGCGCCCGGCATCACTGTCGGCCGCGATTCATGACCTCACCTGAAAGCCTTCGAGTGATTTCCGATCGCATCGAAGAAGGTTGAGTGCAGGATTCATCGGCATATTCGATACGACCCCGATAGACATAATAATTTCGCACGAATATCTATTTTTCATGGGGTTTCGTGCGTGTCGTCCGGGTCGTCGGTCATGAGCCAAACCTCTCGTGAATTGATTGTTTTCCGATTGCCGAAGGATGATGGTCGAAAAAGTCAACCTAGCTTGCCATTTGGACTGAATTAGACAGAAATCGCGGGACACGCTGAACGTCCTCTTGAACGAAAAGTGATAAGTATGATTATCGTAAGGTCACAAGCCTCAAGTCTCGCGTCCGACCGTGGCATTGCCATCAAAAGGCAAATAACCCTATACCTTTGGGCCGGCCGATGATGTCGAACCACCAAAGGACATACGATGAAGCAACCACTAACAGAGCAAATTCAAGAAGTCGCATCCTTGTTGAAGTTGCTTCAGGTGAAAATCGTCTTTGCCGAAAGCTGCACAGGAGGGCTGATTTCGGCCTCATTAGCGAGAGCGCCTGGAATATCTGATGTTCACTGCGGTTCAGCGGTCGTCTATCGGCTTGATACCAAGTCCCAATGGCTGGGTGTTCCTGCTCAATTGCTTCTTGAGCCAGGTCCAGTCAGTCAATCCGTCGCGGAAGCGATGGCATCCGGGGTGCTTGAACGCACGCCGGAAGCGGACATCGCGGCCTCAATTACAGGCCACCTGGGGCCTAACGCGCCAGATTCACAGGATGGACTGGTATTTGTCGGCATCGCAATCCGCGGCAAAACCTGCCGGGTGATAGAACATCGATTACCGAAGTTTCTCTGCGAAAACGGGAATTTCCTCTACCCCGGGAATACGGACAGAGAGCAGCGCCAGTGGCAGGCTGTGACGATCGTTTTTGATGCAATTGCGAAAGCACTTCGTGAAGAGTACCTGAGCTTCTGATCTTGCTACGGCATAGGTGCGGGTGCTGGTGCTGGATCAGGATACGAATCTGTTGCCGGTTCGGCCGAGCCTGCCC